>NZ_JAPCIV010000049.1:0-31879 GCF_027707585.1 Aeromonas sp. QDB39
CTACCTGAAGCAACACCGCTTATATACCCGCACACTTGGAATTATTTGAGTCTCTAAAAATGAGGGGATCTCTGAGGCTCGCCACTATTAATTAAACCGGTATTGATATGGCCTATTTCCCCGCAGCATATTGTCGCGGGGCACCAATCAATGCACAACATCCGGCAGAGCTCACTCTGCTCACAATAAAAATGGCCCTCCGCCAGTGCGGAGGGCCATTTTTATTTTCTGAAAGGGACGCGCCAGCCCGGCGGGAACTGTCGGGTTGGTGCCGCCATCGTGTCGGCCCGGCTGGCAAGACCCAGATCGGGATGGCAATGGGCCGGCTATTCCGGTATATCGTCCACCTGAGCCCGGTCGAGGGTCGCCTTGGGCACTATGTTTACGCTTTCGTGCAGCTCGCTGTAAACGATCACGGCCAGCCCCTGCTGCAGCTGTGTCCTGACATCGGCGACCTTGTCGGCCAGACTGACATCATGTTCGCCGTACTCGGTGCCCTCTTGCAGCACGAAGTGCTCGAGCAGGTTGTTGAGGGTTTCTGCATCCAGCTCTTGCCAGGGGATAATCATGGTTTCATCTTCCGTTACCAGAGAGCGGGTATTGTCTATCTGTCGGCAGCAAGCGCAAGGGATTTATATGGCAGCAAGCAGGTATGAACATGCTCTCTGATGAACAACGTCGTCTCTCCAGCCACCTCGAACACCATCTGTATGAGTCTCGCCGTCACGCCCTGAGCAAGGGGTTGCGCTGGTTCTGGGCCGTCAACCAGCTGGCGATCCTGTTCCTGCTGGCGCGCTTCTATGTCTATCAGGACGCCCATCTGGTGGTGGCCCGGGTACTGCCCTGGAGCTACGAGGTGCAGCTGGTGCTGATGACGCTGGCCTGCCTGTCGTTTCCGCTGTTCTGGCACTGGCTCTCCCGCCAGCCCCCCGCCATCTGGCAGCCCTGCCTGCGTGCCGGCGCCCTGCTATGGGGGACTGGCTGGGCGCTGCTCGGCTACGCCATCGCCCTGGTGGAGCTGAGAGGCGGTTTCAGCCTGGCGTTCGATCTCATCAGCATGTTGCTGATGACGGCGCTGGTGGCGCTCTATTGCGAGGTGCGGCTGTTCTACTGCTTCAGCACACCGCCGCTGCTGTTTCTGCTGCTGGAGGCGCTGCTGGTCAAGGTGCCGTTTCCGGCGGTGCACTGGATGGCGGTGGGCTGCCTCATCATCATGCTGGAGACGGGCAGGCGCATGCTCAACGGCTGGTTCGAACTGGCGGTGTCCCGTGAGCACGAGAATCTGACCCTGGCTCGCCAGCTCGATGCCATGGCCAAGCGGGATCCGCTGACCGGGCTGGCCAACCGGCGCCACTTCGACAACGTCGGCGAGCAGATCCTGCAGGAGGCGAGAGAGCAGCACGGCGAGTTTGCCATCCTGCTGCTGGACGTGGACTTCTTCAAACGCTTCAACGATCACTACGGCCATCTGCAGGGGGACAACTGCCTGATCGCGGTGGCCGACTGCCTGCGCGAGGCCATTCGCCAGCCGGCCGACGTGGTGGCCCGCTATGGTGGGGAGGAGTTCGTGCTGTTATTGCCCGGTGCCGATGCGCTGGCCGCCAGCGCCATCGCCAAACGCATTGCCGCCGCGCTGGCCGGGCGAGGCATCCTTCATGCGCAGTCGGAGGTGTCGGATCGGGTCACCGTGAGCCAGGGCATCGCCCTGTGGCACGGGGGGCAGGATGGCATCGCCGACATGCTGGTGCGCGCCGACGAGGCGCTCTATCAGGTCAAGGAGGCTGGCCGCAACGGCTACCGGCTCGCCCCCTGAGTCTGCTCCCGCAGCCACTGGCTGATCCGCTCTTCCAGCCAGAACCGCGGACGCCAGGGTGTACCGTGCAGAAAGCCCACGTGGCCGCCCTGGCGGCTCAGCTCGTAGCGCACCATGGGTGAGAGCTGCTCCGCCTGCGGGATCACCGCCTCGGTCATGAAGGGATCGTCGGCGGCGTGGATCACCAGGGTGGGGATGGGGATCCGTGCCAGCATTCCCAGACCCGAGCAGCGCTGATAGTAGTGATCGGCACTGTCAAAACCGTGCAGTGGCGCCGTGACCTGCTCATCGAAGTCGCGCAGGGTAGCGATGGCGCGCACCTGCTGTGGCTGCCAGCGGGCACTGGCCGCTGCCTGCCGCTGGATCTTCTGCTGCAGGTTGTGGCGCATGGTGCGCAGCAGATAGCTCTGATAGACCCGCGAGAAGCCCTGATTGACCCGATCGGCGCAGCTGTCCAGCCGCAGCGGCGCCGAGATCACCACCGCCGCCGTCAGCTCGCTCGGGCAGGCGCGCGCCAGCAGATTGACCAGCATGTTGCCCCCCAGCGAATAGCCGATGGCGATGAGCGGCTTGCCGGGAAAGCGGCGGCCCAGCTCGGCGATCAACGCCTGGGCATCCTCGATGGCGCCGGAGTGATAGGCCTGCAGCAGCCGGTTCGGCTCGCCGCTGCAGCCGCGAAAGTGCATCAGCACCGCCTCGTTGCCCTGACGTTGCAGGTGGGCAAACAGTCCCTTGGCATAGTGGGAGTGAATGCTCCCCTCCAGCCCGTGAAACAGCACGATGAGCGGCCGCTCATCCCGGCTGATCTCGCCGCTCCAGGCGAGATCGACGAAGTCGCCGTCCGCCAGCTCGAAGCGCTCCGCCACGAAGCGGGCCGGTTGCCGGCGCAGCCACTTGGGCAAAATGGTTTGCAGATGGGGATTGCGCGCCCACCAGGGGGCGTGGAAGTGGCTTTCGATCAGCATGCTGGGTCCGCGGGGTGACTGGGACAGAAAAGGCAACGGCGAGAAGCCGGGCTTCTCGCCGTCGGGATCAGGCCGGCAGGCTGTCGTGGTGCTCGGCACCGCGCAGCATGGCCTGGATCAGTTCGTTGGCTTCAAACTTGGTCAGCGCCTCGTGAGCGCCCACCTGATGGGCCCGCTCCACGCTTATCTCGCTGGAGAGCGAGGTGTGCAGGATGATGTAGGCGCCCGCCAGTTTGGCGTCGCTCTGCACCTCGAAGGCCAGTTCATAGCCGTCGAGCCCCGGCATCTCGATGTCGCTCACCAGGATGTCGATGGGGGTCTTCTGGCTGGCGCGGGTCTGCATCAGGGTCAGCGCATCCTTGCCGTTGGTGCACACCTCGTAGGGGATGTTGATGTAGTCCAGCGCCGCCATCAGCTGGCGACGGGCGACCGAGGAGTCATCCACCAGCAGGATCCGCATTGGCTTGATCCGCTCCCGCTGCACGTCGGTCAGTACCGGGTAGAGGTGGCTGGGATCGTCCGGATAGACCCGGGAGAGGATCAGCTCCACGTCCAGCAACTGGATCAGCTGGTCATTGACCCGGGTCACGCCGGTGACGAACACGTTGTGGCCGAGTGTGGCGGGCGGCGGCTCGATGTCGCGCCAGTTGCACTCGGTGATCTTGTCGATGCCGCGCACCAGAAAGCCCACCAGGGTACGGCGGCAGTCGGTGATGATGATGAAGCAGTGCGGCATCTCTTCCTTGCTGATCGGGCGATAACCCACCGCCATGGCCATGTCGATCACCGGGATGGTGGTGCCACGCATGCTGGCGGCGCCGAGCACGGTCGGGTGCGAGTGCGGCATGGCCGTCAGCTGGGTGTAGGGCACTATCTCTTTCACCTTGAGGGTGCCGATGGCGAAGGATTGCTTGGCCGAGAGATGAAACAGCAACATGCCCTGGGATTGGTTGGCCTTGCTTTTCATGGCAGATGTCCTGTGAGTCAAAACGGTATCAGTCAATTCAGGCCCCTAGCATAAAGGATTATAGAAGAAATGGCCTTGTGGTTATTAACGACCATTGGTCGTAAAACTGGACTCATTTCATCCATTTATTGCCGCAATCCGCACTTGTGCGCACTGCCTGGGGCCCTCATGGGCGGGGTGTTCAGCGCGCCTGCAACGCCTCCAGCGGGGTGCTGAGCCACTGTTGGCAGGCGTGGGTGAGCGCGGCTTCATCTCCATAACCCAGCTTGCTCACCACCTGGGCGCGTTGGCTGCCGCTCTTGAGCAGCCGCACCGCCTGCAGCAGCTGCCACTGGGCGCGCAGCGCATCGCCCGCCAGCGCCGGGTCGCTGAGGCCACGCTGCGCCAGACATTGTTGCCATGCCGCATCGCTGCCCTCCTGACCGTTTGCCAACGCCTGCCAGGCGGCCTGCAGGGCATTGTCTGGCTGGGAGGCAATGGGGCAGGCCGGCAGCTCATCGAGAATTACCTGCAAGCGGTGGCCGTAGGCCCCTTGCCAGTCGCGGGGGCGCTGCCACTGGGCCAGGCCGTCGAGCAGCGCCGTCAGCAGCGGGGTGGGCTGCAGCCAGCCCGCCCGCTCGGGCTGCTCCACACGTACCGAGCAGGTCAGCAGATCATGCTGGCAGCCCGCCAGCGGGGTGAATGCGGCCAGGGCATCGGCACAGAGCCAGAAGTGGCTTCCCGTCGGCATCAGCCACTCATGGGCGCCGAGTCGCAGCAGCGCCGCGCCCCGGGTGATCCGCAGCAGCTGGCCCACCGGCACGCGCTTGCGGGCACCGACTTGCAGATGCGAAGTGGAAAAATGCTGATATTCGATGGCGTGATGCATGTAAAAACCCTGATATGATGCTGCCTGGAGGTAACGAAAATGGAAACCAGACGTAAAAAACGCTTCATTGCCGGTGCGGTCTGCCCGGCGTGCGGCAAAATGGACACCATGATGCTGTATATGGAGCATGGAGTCGAGAAGGTGACCTGTGTCGAGTGCGGGGATACCCAGGTACAGACCCAGGCCGAGGTGGACAAGGTGACCCGGGAGACGGAACAGGTAATCGGCGTGTTTCGTCCCGAGTGAGTGGCGGCCTCAAGGTGATGGCACGCCGGTCAGACTGGTGGCTGTTGATGACTTTTTCATCACGCTGAAGCCGGACCGACCATATGCTTGTCTGCCTTTTTGAGGTATTCTGGGCCCGTTTTTTTCTATCCGCAGGATCCCTGACATGAAAGTAGCTCCCCTGAGCGTGGTTACGCTGGAATACACGGTCACCGACGAACACGGTGAAGTCATCGACACCACTGTCGGTAAAGAGCCTCTGGTGTATCTGCACGGTACCCGTTATCTGGTCTCCGGCCTCGAAGCCGAGCTGGAAGGTCGCAGCGTGGGCGAGGCGTTCGACGTCACCCTGACGCCGGAGCAGGCTTATGGCCAGTACGACGAGAACCTGGTGCAGGAAGTGCCCGGCGAGCTGTTCGACGGCATGGAAGTGTCTGAAGGGGATACTTTTGTGGCCGAGACCGACGACGGCCACCGCCCGGTGACCGTGATCGAAGTGTCCGAAGAGTTCGTCAAGGTGGATGGCAACCATCCGCTGGCCGGCGTGACCCTGGGCTTCAAGGTCGAGATCAAGGACGTGCGCGCCGCCACTGCCGAAGAGCTGGCCCACGGCCACGTTCACGGTGCCGGTGGTTGCGGTCACGATCATGGCCACGACCATGATCACGACCACGGTCATGAGCACGGCGGTTGCTGCGGTGGTGGCCATCACGGCCACGATCACGGTCATGACCACGGCGACGACCACGGTCACGGCGGCTGCTGCGGTGGTGGCGGTTGCGGTGGCAAGGGCCATCAGCACTGATCACGGCATTGCCGATGATAAAAAAACCCGCGCCTGGCGCGGGTTTTTTTATGGCTGGCACTCATCAGTAGTGCGGTGGCGGCGTCTCTTCGGCCATGCTGGCGATCTGGCTCGGCTGCACGCTCTGCAGCTTGTCCACCAGCAGCTGGATCTGATGCTTGAGCCGATCCAGCTCGCGGCCCTGGGTGGTGACCTCGTCGTTGAGCTGCTCCACCGTGTATTCGGCGAAGGCGAGGCGGCTTTCCAGGGTTTCGAGGCGATCGTTTAATTGCTGACTCATGGGCCTTTTGGTCCTTACTTGATAGTCCAGATTTCGGCCAGGCCGCTGGAGCTGGCGCTGACAAGGTGGCTATTGTCGCGCAAAGCCACGCCGTAGACCACTGCGCTCGGCGGTTTCACCCTGGGATGGGGCGAGACGCGCCAGCTCTGCAGCAGGCTGCCGTCGCTCACCTGCCACAGGGAGAGCTGGCGGGAGGGGGCGCCGGTGATGAGCCACTTGCCGTCGTTGGCAAAACGCGCCGCGGTGTAGACCTCGAAGCGGTGATCGAACTGCAGCCGGCTCAGCTCCTTGCCGGTTGTCAGATCCCAGATGCTGGCCTGCCGGCTGTCGGCGGTGAAGGCGAGCCGTCCGCTCGGGTCGAGCCGGGCCAGCACCACCCGACCGGCGTGGTTGAAGCGCCACACTACCTGGCCTGAGCGGGTATCCCACAGGTAGGCGCTGTAGTCGTTGCCGCCGGTGAGGGCGTAACGGCCGTTGGGGGAGAGATCCACCGTGTTGACCTGCTCGGTGTGGCCGAGAAACTGCAGCCGGCGGCCGGTGCGGGTATCCACCACTTCCGCCTTGCCGTCTTCCCGGCCGATCAGCACCTGGCGACCGTCGGCCGACAGGGCGATGTCCCTCAGCCTGGATTCAGGAAGCGAATAGTAGCCTTGCGACTGGCCATCCTGCAGGCGCCAGATCCCGAAGCTGTCGGGGGTGGCCGTCACGGCGTGGCTGTCGTCCGCCGAGAAACGGGTGATGATGATGAAGTTGTCCGGATTGTCGGACTGGCGCCAGCGCCAGCGCTCCTTGCCCTGTTCCAGGTCCCACACCACAGTGCCCTGGCTCAGGCTGGAGACGATGGCCTGCTTGCCGTCGCTGGCCAGATCGGCGCTCAGCAGCCCCTGGTTGGCGAGGGTCAGTTGTCGGTCCGGCGATGAGCTCTGTTCGCAGCCTGTCAGCATCAGGCAAATCGCGACGAGATAAATGGCACTTTTTATCATTTTTCCTGTCTCATGCTTTCGTTACCTGCGATCACGGCGTTAGTATAAGGCGCTTATCACGATAAACCTCTCATTTCACGAAGGAACCGAGAGCGGTATTTAGAGTTTTGGAGAAACTGATGAACAATTTTCTGAAGGTGTCCCTGTTGGCCGCGGCAGTTGCCGTGAGTCTGACTGCTTGCCAAAAAGACGAGAAGACTGCTGCGAATACCGCAGAGGTCAAGGCAGAAGCCAGCAAGCCGGCAGAGGCCCCCAAGGCTGAAGCCAAGAGCTTTGAAGAGCAATCCGGCTATGCAATTGGCCTCTCCATGGGTCGTTATATCGCCAATACCCTAGAACGTCAGCAGGAACTCGGCATCAAGCTGGACAACAGCGTCATCCTCAAGGGTGTGACCGACGGTCTGGGTAAAGAAGCCAAGATGACCGACGAGGAGATCCAGAAGGTTCTGCAGCAGTACGACGCTAAGATCAACGAGTTGACCAAGGCCAAGGCTGACAAGGATGCCGTGGAAAACCAGAAGAAGGGTGAAGAGTACCTGGCTGCCAACGCCAAGAAAGAGGGCGTGAAGAGCACCGAATCCGGCCTGCAATACCAGGTCGAGAAGATGGGTACCGGCGCCAAGCCGAAGGCCACCGACATCGTCAAGGTCCACTACACCGGTACCCTGACCGACGGCACCAAGTTCGACAGCTCCGTCGATCGCGGCGAGCCGGCCACCTTCCCGCTCAACCAGGTGATCCCGGGCTGGACCGAAGGCGTGCAGCTGATGCCGGTCGGTTCCAAGTTCAAGTTCTTCCTGCCGTCCAAGCTGGCCTATGGCGAACACGGTGCGGGTTCCATCCCGGCCAATGCCGTGCTGGTATTCGACGTTGAGCTGCTGGCTATCGAGAAGCCGGCTGCCGATGGCGACAACGCCAAGAAGTAAGCGGAAAACGTTGAAAAAACGGCTCCTTAGGGAGCCGTTTTTACTTGTAACTCCGCCCGAATGGCGGGATAAAAGAGAGTATCGCCAACTGTGCTAACATGGCGAACGACACCCGAAATAGACAACAAAATCAATTGCAAGGATGGCTCCCGTGGCTGAAAGCAAACCTCGAGTCCTGTTGGTGGAAGATACCCGCAGTCTGGCGGTGGTCTATGAACAGTATCTGGCCCAGGATGGCTACGAGGTGCTGCGGGCCGATTGTGGCCAGCAGGCATTGGCGCAGCTGCTGAGCAGCCCGCCGCCGGTGGTGCTGCTGGATCTCGAGCTGCCCGACATGTCCGGCATGGACATCCTGCAGCAGATCACCGAACAGCAGCTGCCCTGCTCGGTGGTGGTGATCACCGCCCACGGCTCGGTGGACGTGGCGGTGGAGGCGATGCGGCTCGGCGCTTTCGACTTCCTGACCAAGCCGTTCGATGGCAAGCGGCTGTGCGCCACCGCGCGCAATGCCCTCAAGCACCAGCAGCTCAGCTCGCTGGTGGCCCAGTACCGGGAGAACTTCGAGCGCAGCTCGTTTGCCGGCTTCATCGGTGCCTCCATGCCGATGCAGGCGGTCTATCGCATCATCGAGAGCGCGGCACCGAGCAAGGCGACCGTGTTCATCACCGGCGAGAGCGGCACCGGCAAGGAGGTGTGCGCCGAGGCCATCCACCAGTGCAGCCCCCGTCGTGAGCAGCCCTTCATCGCCCTCAACTGCGCCGCCATTCCCCACGACCTGATGGAGAGTGAGATCTTTGGCCACGTGAAGGGGTCGTTCACCGGCGCACAGGGGGATCGCAAGGGGGCGGCCAGCCTGGCGGATGGCGGCACCCTGTTTCTGGACGAGATCTGCGAGATGGATCTGGACCTGCAGAGCAAGCTGCTGCGCTTCATCCAGACCGGCACCCTGCAGCGGGTCGGCAGCGGCAAGCTGGAGACGGTCGACGTGCGCTTCGTCTGCGCCACCAACCGCGATCCCCTGCTGGAGGTGAAGGCGGGGCGTTTTCGCGAGGATCTCTACTACCGGTTGCACGTCATCCCCCTCAGCCTGCCGCCGCTGCGCGAGCGAGGCGAGGACATACTGCTGCTGGCGCGAACCCTGCTGCAGAGCTATGCCAAGGAAGAGAACAAGCGCTTCAAGGATTTCGATGCCGAGGCGGCGCGGGTGCTGCTTGATTACCCCTGGCCCGGCAACGTGCGCGAGCTGCAGAATGTGGTGCGCAACATAGTGGTGCTCAACGATCGCGAGCTGGTGAGCCCCGACATCTTGCCGCCTCCGCTCAACGGCAGCCGTGCCAGCCTGCTGGCGGCGATCCCCGCGGCGGCCGCGACCGGCAGCGGTGCCGTGGTGGTGGCCAATGCCCCGATCCGCCCGCTCTGGCTGGTGGAAAAAGAGACCATAGAGCAGGCCATCGCCAGCTGTGACGGCAACATCCCCAAGGCGGCGGCGCTGCTGGAGATAAGCCCTTCCACCATCTATCGCAAGAAACAGGGCTGGGAAGAGGCGAGTCTGGCGTGAGGCTGGCGTCGGGAGGGTGAACCCCTCCCGGTGAATAAAATGTGCGGGGCGGCCAATGGGCCGCCCCGCTGCGTTTGTGGGGGTTGCTTGCTAGAGCTTGGCCAAGAGCTTGAGGCGGGCCAGCCGCTCGGCCTCGTTGGCCTTGAGCCAGCGATCCTGCGAGAGCAGGAACCAGGCACGGGAGAAGTATTCGGCCGCCGCCGGATCATCCAGTACCAACGCATTCTCCCCCAGCTCCTCGAACAGATAGCCATCCTCCGCCACCCCGGCGGCCGCCATATCGCCCTTCAGCTGCATCAGGTCGGCCAGCGCCTGTTCGTGCTGCCCTTGGGCCCGCAGCAGGCGGGCCAGACTCCAGCGGGCGATAAACGCCTTGGCCAGGTTGTTGTGCTGCTCGTGCCAGGCCAGACACTTTTGCTGGAAGCCCCTGGCCTCATCGAAACGACCCAGCTCGAACAGGGTCCAGCCCTGGTTGTTGTAGAGGGTGGCGAGCCAGCCGCGCACCTTTTGATCGGTACTGCGCTCGGCCAGCTCCATCGCCAGCTGATGCCAGCGGCTCTGCTCTTCCAGCGGCGCGGCGATGGCGATCATGTGGGCGGCGTCGATGGCGAGATAGAGCTCCTTGTGCTTGAGCCCCAGCTGCCAGGCTTGCTCAAACAGCGTCTTGGCGCTGGCCTTGTCGCCGGCGGAGTTGAAGGTACGGCCGCGCTCCAGCAGGGCACGCAGGCGGGCCTGCGGGGTGGCATCGGTGAGGCGGGGTTCTATCTCGTCGAGCAGCTGGTGCGCCTCGGCAAACTGGCGTTGCAGTGAATGGGTGCGGGCTATCTGGGTGAGCAGTTCCAGCTCGTACTGCAGATCGGCTGCGGCGCGCGCCTCGGGCAACAGGGCATGAAAACGCAGGGCGCTGGCGGCGGGATCCCGATAATCCCACTGCGCCATGAAATCGGGCGGATTGTCCATTTGGCCTCCTTGCTGGCTATCCTCCCCCCAAGATGCCTGCAGGCCATTGTTTGTACAAGGGGCCCCCGTCACAGAGTGCCCCTTGAGTCATGTTCGCATCCGTGGCGAGCCGGTCAGTAGACCATGGCCAGGCTCATCAACATCAGGCCGAGGGCGGCGAAGGCCCCCTCCTTGATGGCGAGCCGTGGCACCAGCGCCTTGGGCAGGGCCGGGAACAGGCTGAGGGCGAAGCCGAGCCCCGGCATCAGCCAGTGAAAGGCCGGGTTACGCAGGCTGGGGTCTGCCGCACCATTGATGATGATGAGCAGAATGAAGAGGGTGAAGGCCGGCAGAATAAACCAGCGGGCGCTGCCGGCCGCAACGGCGCGCAGCGGCGAGATGCGGTAGAGCAGCAGGGTCACGATAAACAGCACCAGGGGTGCCAGCAGGTAGAGTGGAGCCGGGTTCATAACGGGTATCCTGAAAAAAGGCGTGAGCAGCAGTGGCGGGATTTAATCAGCCCAGGGCGGGGATGACCAGCCACAAGGGCCCGGGCTGTGAAGCAGATCCCGGGCAAAGGTTTGTCGGCCTGGGCTTCAGCGCAGCCAGAACCAGGCGGCAAAGCCCAGCCAGCTGATGGCCAGCAGCAGCCAGGGCAGCGGATGTTGGCGAGAAACCTCGACCAGCTCGACGATGTCGTCCGGTTCCTCATTCTGCGGCGCTGCGTGGGACTGTTTGGCCTTGGCCTGCAGTTTTTTCTGACGGCTGGCCTCGCGGGCCCGCACCTTCATCTGTTTCTTGTATTCGTCTATGCCTTTCTGGATCCCCTGCGCGATCAGCTGGGTCTGCTCCTTGGTCTGCCCCGGTTTCTGGTTGGCACGGGCAATTTTCATCGCCTCCTGCTGGGTCTCGGGGGAAATCTTGTCGTACTTCGCCATCAAAGGGTCTCCTCGGCATCGATTGGCGGGGAGTATGCCATAAAAACGGCGCCCTCAGGCGCCGTTGCAACAGCTTGTGAGCCGGATCAGGGCTTGTAGTAGGTCACGGTCGCGTAGGGCAGCGGGTTGAGGGTGCCCTGGGACTCTGCGTACTCCATGAACATCTCGTTCTCACCGACGCCGGAGTCGACGTAGTCACCCTTGTTGGGCAGCTCTTCACGCTTGAGCAGGCCGTTGTAGCCATCCTTGCCAGAAGCGATGTAGGTGTTGGCACCGACGCGGTACACCTTCTCGTCATCCAGCGGCTGCCACTGACCGTTGGCGTCCAGCAGTTCCAGCTTGGTGATGCGGGAGCCCTTGGCCAGCTTGCCGTCGTAGGTGTAGCTCAGGTGGCCGACGTAGGGGAAGGCACCGCTGGAAGCGGCGATCCCGGTCTCCAGGCCGATGGAGTAGTCAACGGCGTACTCCAGGGTGGCCCGAACGTCCTTGCCCTTGAGGTTGAAGGCGGCGATCTTGTTGCCAAACGGCAGCAGGGTACCCATCACGTAACCGACCGAGAGCGGGCCCGCATTCACGTCGGCACGCACGCCACCGGCGTTCTGGATGGTGAAGTCGACCTTGGTGTTGAGCTTGTTGAGCTTCCAGTAGAGCGACTCGGCCACCAGGGGATCGATGAGGCCAGCACCGTCCGGAGTGGTCGGCACGCGCACGTGGGTCAGCTTGGTCGGCACGTCGGCGATGATCTTGGCTTCGAGCTCGGCCACGGCCGGCTTGTACTCGGTGTCGATCACATCGCGCATGGCGGTGTTTTCCGGCACGATCTCGATGACCGGGGACTTGTTGATGAAGTCGACCACGTTGGTCTGCTCGGTGCCGCTGAGCGGCACTTTCTTCTTGGCCACTTCTTTGGTGAAGTCATCGCCGGTCATCAGGGTGTTGCGGCCCTCACACTTGGTGAGCTGGCCTTCCTTGCTGAGGGAGACGTTGACCAGGCCGTAGCCCTTGGCCCATTCACCGGCCTGCACGATACAGGTCTTGCCACCGTCCGGGTTGCTGACGATCTGGGCATAGGTATTGTCGTCGGCCGGGTTCTGGTTGTGGGCGGTGTAGCCGATGCTGTTGAGCTCGGTGATGTCGCCGAGGAAGGTCTGGGAGTGACCGCCGACGATCAGGTCGATGCCGTTGACGGCCTTGGCAACCGCCTGGTCATTTTGCAGGCCGATATGGGTGACCATGATGATCTTGTTGGCGCCCTTGGATTTGAGGGTATCGACCATTTTCTGGGCGGTCTCAATCATCGGCAGGAATTTGGTGTCGGTATCCGGTGAGGAGATGTCATGCATATTTTCCAGCACCAGCCCGAAAATACCCACGCTCTCGCCATTGACTTCCTTAATGACATATTCGTGAATATTTTCACTGTCCTTCAGGGTAGCGCTACTGGATTTCACCATATTGGAAGCCAATACCGGGAAATTCACCCGTGAGACAAAGTCTTTAATAGCCTGGTTGCCCAGATCGAATTCGTGGTTGCCGAGCACCATGGCATCGATACCCATGTCGGAGAGCAGCCGGGACTCCTCTTCACCCTTGAACTGGGTGAAATAGAGGGTGCCCTGGAAGGCGTCGCCACCGTTGAGCACCATGAAGTTGCGGCCCTCGTTGGCAGCCTGGCTGCGCAGCTCGTCCAGCTTGAACTTCAGGCGCGGATAGCCGCCCAGCTTGGCGTTGAACTTGAACAGCTCCTGGCCGGTAGGCTGGATCGCCAGCGCATTTTCGGTCGGGTCGAGGTGGGCGTGGGTATCATTGATGTGGGCAATGGTCAGATCCAGCGGAATATGTTCCTTGCTGCTGTTTTCTGAATTGCAGGCGGTCAGCCCGAGCAGGGTAATAGAGACGGTGACGGCCAGTAGCGTCTTCTTCATCGGTAATATTCCTCTTGTTGTTATAGTCCTGTATATCGTTCCTGCATGACAGGAGTGTGGCGATTCTAGGCAAAAAGTAATAATTGGAAATAAACAGAGCTGATTCCTTTGAGCTACTGCACATTAATAAAGCAAATAAACGTTTGCTCTATTTGGCAGAGCAGGGGAAGGCGCGGCGGGGATTTTCCGCCAGCATGGGTGTCAATGCAACCCCATTGGTGTCAGAGGAACTTCAAGGCGCAGGAGTGGGGCTCAGCTGCTGCAGAAATTGCTGTGGCGTGAGCGGGCGGCCATACAGGTAGCCCTGCAGGTAATCAACGTGCCGCTCGACCAGAAAGTCGGCCTGCTCCTGGGTCTCGACCCCTTCGGCGATGGTTTGCAGCCCCAGCCGGGTCGCCAGGCTGATGGTGCTGTCAAGAATATGACGGGAGAGGGCGTTGGTGCCGATCATGGCGACGAAGCTCTGATCGATCTTGAGATAGTCCACGTGAAACTGCTGCAAATAGGTGAGGCTGGAGTGGCCGGTGCCAAAGTCGTCCAGCCCGATCCTGACCCCCATCTGCCGCAACTCCTCAAACAGCCGCTCGGTAAGGTGGTTGGGGGTGATGAGCTCGCGCTCGGTCAGCTCCAGCGCCAGGGTGATCGGGTTGGCGGTGAAGGCGGCGAGAAAGCTGCGGCAGTCATCCAGCAGGCTCAACTGCTGGCAGTGGCGGGCACAGATGTTGAAGCTGAAGTGGAAGCGGGGCGGCAGCGCCGCCGCGTGTGGGGCAAACTGCAGCCGCACCTGCTGCATCAGGGTCTGGGTCATCAGGATGATGAGGCCGCTCTCCTCCGCCAGCGGAATGAAGAGATCCGGCCGGATCAGTCCCTGGCGGTGGTGCTGCCAGCGCATCAACACCTCGCAGCCATGGAGCTGGCCGTTCTGGCTGACGACGATGGGCTGCAGATAGGGCACGAACTCCTGCTTGATGATGGCGCGCCTGAGCTCCTGGGTTGGGGTCGAGATATGGCTCCACCAGCGGTAGGTGGCAAGGCCGGCCAGCCCCCCGAGGGCCAGGATCAGCAGCACCATGCTGCCCTGTTTTTGCAGGGTCATGGCCAGCACGGCACTCAGCGGGAACCCCTGGTTGAGGCTGTAGCCGAACCTGGTCGAGTCGAGCCGGTAGTTGAAGCCCCGCAGCCTGGGCGGTTGGCCATCGTGCACCTTGCCCTGCAGGTCGAGCCACTGCTCACCGATTTGCACCCAGCTGTGGGGCCCGGCGAGGTGCCACTGCAACGGTTTGCTCAGATGATAGGGGTTGATGGCGACCACCACCGCATGATCCCCTTCGCTCAGGTGGTAGAACAGCAGCGACGGTTTACGTCCGAGCTGGGTGACCGCCTCCAGCCTGAGCAGCTCGTGCTGGCTGTTCTGCAGCCGGTCTTTGAGATCGATCTCGTCGAAGATGGAGGAGCAGTAGAGGCGGCCGTTGCGGGAGAGGTTGACCGAGCGCACATAGGGGGAGGTGGCGACCAGCACCCGCAGCTCGCGGGCCACCTCGCGGCAGGGACGGCTGGCCAGCGGCAGCGCCGCCTTGGCTGCCAGGGTCGAGTGCTGCAGCGCGCTGTCGATCTGGGTCATGGCGCGTTCGGCGGCGGTCTGGGCCTGCTGGCGAGTCATCGACCAGGTCTGCCAGTAGAGGGTGACGAGGGAGATGAGGATCAGGGTGGCGCAGCACAGCAGGCTGGCCAGGAGACGAGGCATGTTGCTGCGACGCAGAAAGGGAAGAGCCATGGGCCACGCCTCGATGAAGAGTCAATTGAACAAAAAAAGGTCGGTCATACTACACAATCACACCTCAATCTCATAGCCACTACAAGGGGTGGCATGAGCGGGTGCAGGGGGTTGGAAATGCCCAAAAGCAAAGACGGCCCGCAGGCCGCCTTTGATTGTCATCGCAGAGAAACAGTGTTTAGAGCTGCTCGATGCCGACGATATGCCAGGGAGCATTGTCCTTGGCGAGGTTGCGCTCGAGGTGCCACACCTCTTTGATGTCCTCCTCGACCTGCTCCTGACGATCCATGTAGCGGCCGCTGAAGCGCACGCTGACCTGTGCCCAGTCGCTGCCGTAGTCGGCGCGCACCAGCTGCGTGTCCACATACATCACTTCGGTATGCTGCTCACCGGTGAGCTCGGCACGCTCGGCCTTGAGCTGTTCAAACAGCTCAGGACTCACGTACTCGCGTACCTTTTCCAGATCGTTTTTGTTCCAGGCTTCCTGCAGGGTGCGGTAGTGATCGCGGGCCCCGGCCAGGAAACCGTTCATGTCAAAACCTGGCGGCAGGCGGAACGGCACGTCGCTGTCGGCAAAACCGGTGGCTTGCGGGGCGCTGTGGTTCTGCTCGAACTGCTGGGGGGCCGCACTCTGGGGCGGTTGATAGCCGGCATAGGCCGTCTGCTGCTGTGGCGCCGCCATCTTGCCCTTGCGCAGGGTGCGGATCAGGAATACGGCCCCCAGTGCCAGCAGGGCGATCAGCAGGAAGTCCATCCCTTGCAGACCTTCGAAGGCGCCGCTGCCCAGCAGGTAGGCGAACAGACCACCGGCCAGCAGGCCGCCGAGCAGGCCGCCCATCATGCCGCCCTTCTTGGGTGCCTGGGCGCCCACGGTGGGGTTCTTGGTGTCGACGGGTTTGGCGGCCGGTTGGGCCGGAGCCGTTTTATAGCTCTTGCCAAAGGATTTGCCGCCGCCAAATTTCTTGGCCTCGGCAATGGGTGCCCCCAGGCCAATGGCCAGGATCACGGCAAACAGGGTCAGCATCTTTTTCATTTTGACTCTTTTCACTCTCATCAGTGGGTGGGGCATGCTCTGCTTTGGCAAGCTCAGCGAGGCGCATGGCAGGCTGCCTGTCCCTCGTTGTATTGCAGCTTGCGACTATGATTAACATGGTTGGCATGAATTATTCATGAACAGATTGCCCCGATCGGGGGGCGTTGCGAGGAGACAGGCCATGAAAAGTCGACGACCGAGCCGCAAGGAGCGCAAACTGCGCAACAAGGCGAGAGCCAAACCGCAGGATCAGACCCTGGTCTGGCCCTTCATGATTGTATGAATGCGAAACGGATTTCATCGACAGGCGGCGCCAGCAACCATCAGGAGGGCGGTTGTGGCTGACAGAAGTGAATAGCGTGCATTTGCACTCGCGATGACGGGGTTTCTTTTGTAAAATTCCCGTCCCCTTCCCGCTGCGGTTTTTATGTGTATGGCAGAGCAAGTGACGGCGAAAAAAGACGCCAAGACACAACAGCTGAAAGTACCTCCCCACTCTTTTGAGGCCGAACAGTCCGTACTGGGCGGCCTGATGCTGGACAACGAGGCCTGGGATCGGGTCGCCGAACGGGTGATCGACAAGGATTTCTACAGCCGCCCGCACCGTCTGATCTTCCAGGCCATGACCCGCCTCTCCAATACGGGTAACCCCATCGATCTCATCACCTTGCAGGAGGAGCTGGAGCGCTCCGAACAGCTGGAAGAGGCCGGTGGCTTCGCCTATCTGGTGGAGATCGCCAAGAACACCCCGAGTGCCGCCAACATCAGTGCCTACGCCGAGATCGTGCGTGAGCGGGCGGTCGTGCGGGAGATGATCTCGGTCGCCAACGAGATAGTCGAAGCGGGCTATGAGCCGCAGGGGCGCACCTCCGGCGATCTGCTCGACCTGGCCGAGAGCAAGGTATTCAAGATTGCCGAGCAGCGCAGCAGCGCCAACGAGGGGCCCCAGCCGCTCAAGCTTATTCTCGAGCAGACCGTCGACAAGATTGAAGAGCTGTTCAAGACGCCCCACAACGGCGTGACCGGGGTATCGAGCGGGTACGGTGATCTCGACAAGATGACCGCCGGCCTGCAGCGCTCGGATCTGGTGATCGTCGCGGCCCGTCCCTCCATGGGCAAGACGACGTTTGCCATGAACCTGTGCGAGCATGCGGCGCTCACTGCCGACAAGCCGGTACTGATCTTCTCGCTGGAGATGCCCTCCGAGCAGATCATCATGCGTATGCTCGCCTCGGTGGGGCGCATCGACCAGACCAAGGTGCGGACCGGTCAGCTCGACGACGAGGACTGGGCGCGGCTCTCCTCCACCATGGGATTGCTGCTGGAGAAGGGCAAGATGTACATAGATGACGCCTCCGGCCTCACCCCGACCGACGTGCGTTCTCGCGCCCGTCGTATCGCCCGTGAGCACGGTGGCCTCTCGATGATCATGATCGACTACCTGCAGCTGATGCGGGTGCCGGCGCTCTCTGACAACCGGACCTTGGAGATCGGCGAGATCTCCCGCTCCCTCAAGGCCTTGGCGAAAGAGTTGCAGTGCCCGGTGGTGGCGCTCTCCCAGCTCAACCGAAGCCTGGAACAGCGGGCCGACAAGCGCCCGGTCAACTCGGATCTGCGGGAATCGGGCTCCATCGAGCAGGATGCGGACTTGATCATGTTCATCTACCGTGACGAGGTCTATCACGACGACAGCCCCGACAAGGGGATCGCCGAGATCATCATCGGCAAGCAGCGTAACGGCCCCATCGGGCGGGTGCGCCTCACCTTCCAGGGCCAGTTCTCGCGCTTTGACAACTACGCGGGTCCGGCGTTTGATGATGACTACTGATCATCGTCATCGCGTCCTGAAGAGAAAGAAAGTGGTGAAAGTCATCGCTGCAAAGCCGCGTAACGGTGCCAATATGCGGCCAGGTGCGCCTCACCTTCCAGGGTCAGTTCTCGCGTTTTGACAACTACGCGGGCCCGGCGTTTGATGATGACTACTGATCATCGGGTGTGCACGCTTTGCGTGCGGCACCCTGATGATGGCAAAGAGAGTTCCAGAAACAGTTTTCCCGGTTCGACAATTCTGCCGGTCCGGCCTTAGACGATGACAATTAAGGGCTGACACCCCCCGGTGCCTGGCGCGTTCGCGCGTTATCATGCCCTCGTAAGGGAAAACAGATGAAAGCGGCTATCGCCCAAATCAATACCGCGGCCCTGCGCCACAACCTCGCCGTGGTGAAACGCCACGCCCCCCAATGCAAGATCATTGCCGTGGTCAAGGCCAACGCCTATGGCCATGGGCTGCTGCCGGTCGCCCGCACCCTGGTGGATGCGGATGCCTATGCGGTGGCCCGCATCGAAGAGGCGCTGATGCTGCGCTCCTGCGCCGTGGTCAAACCCATCGTGTTGCTGGAAGGCTTCTTCAGCGCGGCCGACCTGCCGGTGCTGGCGGCCAACAACCTGCAGACCGCAGTGCACACCTGGGAGCAGCTCGAAGCGCTGGAACAGGCTGATCTGCCTGCCCCCGTGGTGGCCTGGCTCAAGCTCGACACCGGCATGCACCGCCTCGGCGTGCGGGCCGACGAGATGCCGGCCTTTATCGAGCGGCTCGCCAAGTGCAAGAACGTGGTGCAACCGTTCAACATCATGACCCACTTCAGCCGCTCCGATGAGCTGGAGCAGCCCACCACCCGCGAGCAGATCGACTTGTTCAGCCAGCTGACCGCGCCACTGTTGGGCGAGCGGGCCATGGCCAACTCGGCGGGCATCCTGGCCTGGCCGGATTCCCACTGCGACTGGATCCGCCCCGGCGTCATCCTCTACGGCGTTTCCCCCTTCCCCAATACGGTGGCGGCCGATTACGACCTGCAGCCGGTGATGACCCTCAAGACACAACTGATTGCGGTGCGGGATCACAAGGCGGGCGAGCCGGTGGGCTATGGCGCCAACTGGGTGTCGGATCGCGATACCCGGCTCGGGGTGATTGCCATCGGCTATGGCGACGGCTATCCACGCATGGCCCCCAACGGCACGCCGGTGCTGGTCAACGGCCGCATCGTGCCACTGGTGGGGCGGGTCTCCATGGACATGACCACGGTGGACCTCGGCCCCGGCGCCACCGACAAGGCCGGCGATGAGGCGGTGCTGTGGGGTGAAGGGCTGCCGGTAGAGCGGGTGGCCGACCAGATTGGCACCATCCCCTACGAGCTCATCACCAAGCTCACCTCCCGCGTCTTCATGGAATACGTCTAGGTGCCGTGAGCGCCAAACGTCAAAAAGCCCCGCATGCGGGGCTTTTTTTATGTGTCGTCAGCGACCTACGGATTACCGATATTTTACTGCCTGTGCATCCGTACGAACTTTTCCATCAGCTGATCTTCGGTCTCCACATGAGCGGGATCCCAGATGATGCAGTCCATGTAGAGCAGACGCTGATGCCGATGTTACTGCCGGTGCATTCGCACGAACTTTTCCATCAGCTGATCTTCGGTCTCCACGTGAGCGGGATCCCAGATGATGCAGTCGATGGGGCAGACGCTGATGCAGGTCGGCTTCTCGTAGTGACCGACGCACTCGGTGCAGCGACTGGGGTCGATCTCGTAGATCTCCTCGCCCAGGCTAATGGCCTGGTTCGGACACTCGGGATCGCACATGTCACAGTTGATGCACTTGTCGGTGATGAGCAGTGCCATCTCAGGCGGCCGAGTGTGGCTGACGGGTATCCTGGCGCTCACCGAGGTTGCGCAGCAGGATGCCGTAGTCAACGTCCACTTCCTTCGGCACCGGCACATAGACCACGTGGCCGTTGCCCGGCGCGGTGTCGATGAGCTCGCCCTTGCGGTTCTGCATCTGCTCCAGATTGAAGCTGAGGTTGCCCTGCGGGGTCATCAGTTCCAGGCTGTTGCCCACCAGGAACTTGTTTTTCACCTCGACTTCCACCATGTCACCGTTGCGACCGGTGATCTCGCCGACAAACTGTTGGGTGTCGGAGACGGAGTAGCCGTAGTCGTAGTTCTGGTATTCGCTGTGGTTGTGACGACGCAGGAAGCCCTCGGTATAGCCGCGGTGGGCCAGGTTTTCGAGGGTGCCCATCAGGCTGCGGTCAAACGGCCGGCCGGCTACCGCATCGTCGATCGCCTTGCGATAGACCTGAGCGGTGCGGGCGCAGTAGTAGAAGGACTTGGTGCGGCCTTCGATTTTCAGGGAGTGCACGCCCATCCTGGTCAGTCGCTCGACGTGCTCGACCGCGCGCAGATCCTTGGAGTTCATGATGTAGGTGCCGTGCTCGTCTTCGAACGCGCTCATGTACTCGCCCGGGCGGTTGGACTCTTCCAGCAGCACCAGCGCATCGGTCGGTTTGCCAAGACCCAGGGTGTTGTCCGGGCGGATGGCGATGGGCTCCTGACGGTGGACGATCTGGCCCACGTCATCTTCCTTGCCTTCGTGCACCTTGTACTCCCAGCGGCAGGAGTTGGTGCAGGTGCCCTGGTTGGGGTCACGCTTGTTGATGTAGCCGGAGAGCAGGCAGCGGCCGGAGTAGGCCATGCACAGCGCCCCGTGGACGAACACTTCCAGCTCCATCTCCGGCACCTGCATGCGGATCTCCTCGATCTCGTCCAGCGACAGTTCGCGGGAGAGGATGACCCGGGTCAGGCCCATCTGATGCCAGAACTTCACCGTGGCCCAGTTGACCGCGTTGGCCTGTACCGAGAGGTGGATCGGCATGTCGGGGAAGGCTTCGCGCATCATCATGATGAGACCGGGGTCGGACATGATCAGCGCATCCGGCTTCATCTCCACCACCGGACGCATGTCGCGGATAAAGGTCTTGAGTTTGGAGTTGTGGGGCTGAATGTTGGCCACCACGTAGAACTGCTTGCCGAGGGCATGGGCTTCGTTGATACCGAGCTGCAGGTTCTCGTGATCGAATTCGTTGTTGCGCACCCGCAGGCTGTAACGGGGTTGGCCGGCATAGACGGCATCGGCGCCATAGGCGTAGGCGTAACGCATGTTCTTGAGGGAACCTGCGGGGGAGAGCAATTCTGGTTTAAACATGGCGGACTCTTCGTATCTGATTGCAAATCAGGACGGCGCCACCTGATGGCGCCGTATGGGTTGAGCTGCGCCGGGAGTGGATACTCGCTCGGCGCGACCCGATAACGGCATATCCGGGCTGCAGCAGGCACCGGATAAACGGGGTGCGAGATTGTACTCGCCCTCACCGCATCATGCAATTTGGCAGGGGAAGGTCCCCGGCGCGAGTCGGCGGTCAAAAAAGGGGCGGTTCAGGCCCAGCGAGAGAGGAGGGAGGGCATGGCGTAGGCGTAGCCTTGCTGATAGTCACAACCGAGCCGGTTGGCTATTTCGATGTGTTGCAGGGTCTCGACCCCTTCGCACACCACCTTCATGCCGAGCCGCTGCAGGTACTCCACCAGACCGGTCAGCATGCGCAGGGCATGGGGCGTCTTGCTGGCTTGCAGCAGCAGGGAGCGATCCAGCTTGATGACCTCGTAGGGCAGCGCCAGCATGCGCTGGAAGTTGCACTCCAGGGTACCGAAGTCATCGCAGGCGATATGGGCACCGTGGCTGCGCAGTACCTCGATCAGCGCCCTGTGCTGCCGCTGCAGCGGGGCCTGTTCCAGTACCTCGAACCAGACCTCGATCCCCAGCTTGCGCGCCTGCATCAGCACCAGCAGCAACAGGTTCTGATAGGTGGGGCTGTTCAGGGTCGGGTTGAGATTGATGGAAAGAAAATAGGGCCCGCTTTTTGCCAGGGTCGGCAGATCCCGCATGATGGCCCTGAGCATGACGATGTCCAGATGCAGGGATTGCTCCTCACTGAGGGAGGCAAAGTCGATGCCCTGATAGCTCTGCTGGGCCGGCTCCCAACGTCTGGCCAGCACCTCATAACCCTTGACCTGATGATCCCGACCGATGATCGGCTGATAAAAGGGCACGGCAAGATCGGCCACCGCGATGCTTGCCATGTCACTTATTGGGTACTCTTCTTGAAATGCAAACACGGCACTCACCTGTTGACGGATATGGCTGCGGATAATACAGGAGAGATGGGTTAATGCTCTGTAGGAATCCTCTGATAATGCGGCCGAATTTGCAAAGTCAATATAGGACTTTTCTGATTAACTTCCCCCGCGGTTATAAATACACTGACTCCAGTGATATACAGCCAGTTTGTATTTTTTTGATACATAAAATCTGGCATGTGAAACCCAGTCTGGAATTGTCATGAAGAAAATTTTTTCTATCTTTTTTCTGATATGCAGTGGCAATGCGCTGGCATCGGCTGAAATCAGTATAGGTACGCTCTATGACTATATGTCTGGCCAGCAGAGTACTTATTTAAAGCGTATTCGTAATCAGGGTGATGCTACCGCCTTTGTAAAGGTCGCCATTCACGAAATCACCTACGATGCGGCTGGCCAGCCGCAGGAGTCGGCAGAGTTAACCGAGGGGCGTAGAGCACTGATTGCCAGCCCCTCCCGCATGATTATTCCGGCCAATGGGGTGCAGGCGACCCGGCTGCTGTTTATGGGAGAGCGGGACAAGGAGCGCTATTTTAGGGTCCGTTTTATTCCTGTGTTGCCAAAGCAGGAGGATGGCTTCGATTTGGATGCCAATTCGGTCCATAAGGAACAGCAGCAAGTCTCAGCCGGGGTAAATATATTGACAGGCTTTGGCGCCATTATTTTTGTGATGCCAAGAGAGAGTCGATTTGATACCCAGTTTATAAAGACGGACACCATGACAACAGTCGTGAATAAGGGTAACGCCACCATAGTGCTGGATTTTTTTGAAGAGTGTGATGGGCGGAAGAAAAACTGTTCCACCCCAAGCAAGATCCATCTGTTGCCAAATATGCAGAAGCAACTGATGAAAAAGAGCGATCACCTTTACCGGTTTGAACTGATTGAGGGTGACAAGAGCAGAAACATGGTGATTGGTCACTGATGTTTCTTATATCCGAGAGAGGAGAGAGTAATGAAAGTATGGATAGCTGCGCCCCTGGCCATGCTGGTGTCAGCCAATCTGATGGCTGCTGAACGTATTGAGCATCAGGTCACAGTGACCGCCCAGATCCCGACCGAAGCTTTCTATGTACAGCCGACCGGCGGGGACAACTGGATGAGCACGCCGCAGAAGCTGGCCTACAACCCTTATACCAAGAAGCTGGACAAGCTGAGCAAACAGCTGGATGCCAAGAGCACCATAGGTGCCATCACCGGCTACCTGACCAACCCGGCCGTGATGGCAAGCGGCAACGACAACATTCCCCTGACCGTTAAGGTGGGTGGTGTCGCCCTGTCGACCACCTCCGTTGAAGTAATGAAGGCTGATGATGCCAAGACCGGCAAGTTGTTGGGGCTGGAAGTGATCCCGGTGGATGCCCCGGTCGCTGGCTACAAGCCAGGCAACTACCAGGGGGTAGTCAACATGATATTTGAATCGGAAGCCCCTAAAGGTGGCGCATAAGCCGATTGATGGAGGCTCCCTGTATCGGGGGAGCCTTTTTGTCTGTGCTTAGAAGAGTGAGATAGCTCGTGCCGTATTTCTCTTTCCTGTTGATCCTGGTTGTATTGTGTGTACCGGCCTGGGCTACGGGGGGGCATGTTGCACAACCCCTTGACCTGCTACAACAAGCAGAAGATTTGCCTGATGGTTTTGCCGACTACTTCTTCGGCGTCCCGCTGACGGTGCGCATCCTGGTGGATGGGCAGTTGTTGGGGGAAGGCGAGATAGTGCTGGGCAAAGACACCAGCGTACAACTGCTGGCTCTGACCGACGGCCACGAGAGCGTTCTGGAAGAACGGGACCGCCAGCGCTGGAGCAAGGTGCTGACGGCATCCCATCGACTGGGCCCATGTCAGAATCAGTGTACCGACGAAGTGCTGGCGCTGGAGTACAGCCTGGAGAACTCCCAGTTGTCGGTGCTGACGGCCGGCGCCGAGAAGGGGCAGCCGCTGACCCGTTATCACAACCTGCCCAGCGGGGGCAGCTATGGCGCCCTGTTGCGCCACCAGTTGAACCTGATCCAGGGGGAAGGGGAGCAGCGCAGTGGCCGTTACAACCTGATGGCACAGGGCAGCATAGGACAGTGGACCCCGCTGCTGGAGGGAGAAGTGAGCCAGTCTGGCAGCGGGCAGGCGGCTCAGCATCATGTGCAGCAACTTTATGCCGAACACGAAGGTACAGGACATTTCTATCGGCTGGGCTACTTCTCGCCCTATGCCCAGGGGCTGGTGCGTCAGCCCACCCTGTTTGGCGGCGGCACTCCGACCGTGCTGGGGGCCATGCTGGGTGACTCCGACACCCTGTTGATAGAGCAGGGCCAGGCCAGTACCACACCTGTCTATGTCACCCCGAGCCGACCCGGCATGGTCGAGATCTATCGAGATGGGCTGCTCATCAACTCGCAGCAGGTTCTCTCCGGCTTGCAGGCGCTGGATACCAAAGTGCTGCCCACCGGCATCTACGAGGTGGAGCTGCGTGTGCTGGAAGATGGTCAGGTGACCGAGCGGCGCAGAGAGATGATCTACAAGCCGATGAACTGGCAAAACCCGGATGAAAGCTGGCGCTTCAACCTGTTTGCGGGCCAGCAGACCCGCTTGTTCAGCAACTGGGAGGAGGACACGGCCCGGCCTCTGAGCAGCGGCGCCATGCTCAACCATCTGCTCACCCCTTCGGTGGTAGTCGGGGCCTCCAGCCAGTATATCGACCAGCGCTGGCAGCATGGTCTCTCTGCCGACTGGAGCTTGGATAAACAGTGGCGGTTGTTTGGCAACCTGATGGCGACACAGGCGCTGGGCAGCGGCTTCGATTTGCAGGCTTTGTACCACTATGGCGAAGGCAGCCTGGTGCTGAGCCACCAGCAGCAGCGCCAGCATGGGCAAATGGGGGAGGAGAGCCGTGACCTCAAGCAGAGCAACCTGTCGTTGCAGCAGCGGCTCGATGAGCGCCACTCCGCCAACTTTTATCTGGCACACCAGGTGGGGCGGGGGCTGGGGGCCGATCTGGGCTGGCGTTACAACGGAGAGTTGCTTGGTCAAACAGTGAGCTGGAACCTGACAGTGTTTGACCGGCCAGGTAGCATCAGTACCGATCATGCGAGGGACAGGGGTGGCATGCTCTCCCTAAGCATGAATCTGGGAGGAGAGCGTAGCCTACTGGCCATTGGTATCGGCAGTCGAACCTCTCGCTCCGGTGGGCAGGAGCGCAACGCCTCCCTCGGGTACCAGCAACAGTTGGAGTGGAGCGCACTGCAGAGCGTGGGGGCCAACTTGACTACCGACAGTTACGGCGTCGGCACGGCAGGCTACGCCAGGTTTCAGGGGGAGTTGGTCAGTGGTGATGCCCACCTGCAATCATCCTCCTATAACCGTGCGCTGAGTGGGGGGCTCAACCTCGACAGTACCCTGGCGTTTGGCGATGAGGGCAGCCTGACCATGACAGGTCAATCGCAAGGGTACGAGGCGGGCATGATAGTGGACCTGGAGTCCGATCTGCCCGAGCTGACCCTGCGCGCCGATGACGATCAAGGTAGCAATATCAAGTTGCGGCCCGGTCGCAACCTGATACCCGTTGCCGCCTATCGCAGTGGCGCCGTGCAGCTGAATCTGGCAGAGCACGATGCGCCCTCGGTGAGCATTCGCCCCAACGTGCTGCCCTATCATCTCAACAAGGGGGGGGTGGCCTATCACAAAGTCAGGGTCATGCAGACAGTCACCGTCATCGGTCGATTGTTGGATGAGAAGGGCGATCCCTTGAGAGGCGCCATGGTGGTCAACCACGCGGGCCGCACAGTCAGCGAGGCCGATGGCTTCTTTGCGGTGGAGATGAGCGAACGCAATCCCAGCTTGCAGGTGGAATATCAGGGAGCACAGCAGTGCGATCTTGCGCTGGACACGGCCCGAGCCGAACGCCAACAGGCTGTGTTGTTACTGGGTGATCTGGTCTGCAGTGCCCAGGCCTGGGCCAGTCAATAAGTGCTTGAGCAGGAAGAGATAATGAGAGCTGGTGCGATGTACGGATATTGGTGGTTAATAGCAGGCTTGCTCTTTGGATTTCCATGTCAGGCTGCAGTCGTTAAAGTGACCGCTGAATATAAGCCTGCAGTCTATGAGGCTGATAATGGAACCTTTGTTAGCACTACAAAATGTGTGAAAACCAGTGAGGGAATGTGGCTTTCATCCTGTAGTGGCGGTGTAATGTCACTTGATAGCTTGTTGTTTTCATTAAAAACTAAAGTAAAGCGAAATGTGAAAAGGGATTTTTCAAATACAAGAGATTCTTTTGTTTCCCTAGGTTCGTTGGGAAACAAAACCATGATTATTACATCAGATAAAGGGCAACAGTTCTCGGTTTTATTTAAGCCTGATAAGTTAGGAGTGCATTTTGATTCTGTTGTCAATCCAAATGATGGCTGGAAAATTTATAATACCGCATTTACAAACCCTAAGGGGGGGTGCCGATATCTTGAACGAGAGGTTGCAGGCTATATTAATCTAACCTCTTGGATCGTATTATGGGGAGATGTCGGGGGAAAATCTTGTTATATAGGCCTGTCTGTGGATGGTACATCTGATATACAAGCGATGTTTTTTGGGTTTAAAATAACACCTCCTTCTCCGCTGAAAATGTTAAATGGAATTTATACCGGTTCGATAATTCTCTCTGTAGGCCAAAATAAAGATATCGATCTTGGTAATGGGGTATATGAAGATAATCAACTGATAATAGAGTTGACATTAAAAGTTCAACATCAAATAAAGGTAGAGTTTCCTCCTGGTGGTGACAAAGTCGTGTTGCAACCTCCTGGTGGATGGCATGACTGGATTTATCGTGGGAAAGCACGTATTCCTCCCTATTTGATTGCGGAGTTACCATATCGACTATGGAGTAGTTCAGATTTTAATGTCTGGCTGAACTGCCAGTATGCCATTGGTGAAGTCTGTATGCTGAATAATGAAAGGCTCGGGATGCAAGTCAGACTTGATGTGATTTATGTAAATAAATCCAAAGAAGAGATTCCCTTGAAACATGGCGTCAAGAAATTATTCTCAGCAAGTTTACGAGGCCCATATTTCATAAATGAAGAGCGAAGCATCATATTTAAAGTTCAGGAACCAGTCCTGGCCTTGATGATGGAATATCCGGGCAGCACTTATAAAGGTAATGTAACCCTTATTTATGATGCCGCTATTTAAGGCTCGGGTGATTCACCAAGGTCAAGATTCAGGCCAGCCCTTGCTCTTTGGCATAGTGAAACAGGTCGCTATCGCTTTGCAGGCCGAGGCGTACCATGGCACTCTTTTTCTGGGTGCTGATGGTCTTGACGCTGCGGTGCAGGTACTCGGCCACCTGGGTGACAGACATTCCACTGGCTAATAAACGCACGACTTCGCTCTCCTTGGGGGTAAGTTGACCCAGGCTGGTCTGGTGATCCAGGCCCGCTTCGGCCAGCAGGGTTTTCACTGATCTGCCGATATAGTTGTGGCCAGATAATATTTGACGAATGGCTTCGGATAGTTCGCTGATCACAGCTTTTTTGAGCAGGACACCGCTTACCCCCAATTGGAGCAATGACTGCAAGATGCCGGCATTGTGGATCTGGGTCAGCACCAGAATAGGTAGGGTAGGATAATCTCGTTTCAATTGCTGGATCATGGTCAGCCCATCGCTGCGTTCATCCCCTGGCATACTGAAGTCAGTGATCAATAGATTACAGGGATGTTTCTTTAATGTATTTAAAAGTTCGGAGACTTGATGTGCTTCGGCAACAACTTCGCAACCAGGTTGATTGTGTGCAATAAGGCTGCGGATACCTGCCAGTATCAGTGGATGGTCGTCGGCAAGAATGATCTTGAAAGACATAGGTGAGCCCCATATAAAACAGCGAATAATATTTAAACTACCAAACATCTCATTTCTATACTACTTTGCGCACCGCATTTTTTCGAGCGTTTATATGATGTCATCTTTTTCAGGATTGGCACGATGAGGTGTTCTCATGTGGCTATATCCCGATGCATAATTGTTATACTGGTATTTAATATCAGTATATTCAGTCAACCACTCTTTGCGAAAAAAAACGCGTTATTACCAACAGTAAGTGTCGGGTTACTAGTGGGGGGGTGGGGGCCATTTCAGCAGTGGGATGGTCATAATGCCAGTGGTTTCAGCGTCGCCCTGATCAGCATATTGGCCAAGAACCTTGATTACCGGATTGAGTGGAAAGTATATCCGGACTGGACTCGCCTATATGCGGCCAGTTGTCGTGGTGAGGTAGATATTCTACTGGATGCTTTTCGCGCGGAAGAGCGGGAATGCATTTCATACACGCGCCCTTATTATTCGTCATCGACTGTGGTCGTGGTGCGCCATGACTCTCCTTTCTTCCGTGATGTCAGTGGTTTGAATCAATCTCGTATCGCTATCGAAGCTGGTTTTCTGACCGAAAAGCTGGTTAGGATCCATTATCCCGATGTGTCTCGTATTCTATTTCGGGACTCCAGTTCTGCTTTGCAGGCGGTGCTGGATAAACGAGCCGATGCCTATATTGGCAATTTGCATGTCACGAATCAGTTTATTGCCCAACATCCAGAACTGGCCGTGGTCGCTCAGGCCCCCTTGTTGATGGAGAGCCTTCACCTTGGTATCAGCAAACATAAATCCAGACTGGGAGTCCGGTTTGATACCGCGATTCAGGCGCTGACGGTAGAGGAGCGCAGCGCTCTGGAGCAAAGCTGGCTGGGTGACAGCAGTTTGAGTTTTCAGGGGCACAGCGGTTTTTTACTGCGCCCTGATGAGCGTGAGTGGCTCTCCCGTCTACCTCCCCTTAGGCTGGGTTTTATTCCTGGGTGGGTGCCGTTTTCCTATGCGGATCACGAGGGTAAATTGACGGGGTTGATAGGCGACTATCTGGATGTGTTCAAGGACAAGCTGGGCTTGGCCTATCAATACCGTGTTGATCAGAGTTGGCCAGAGTTGCTGCAGGCATTGCTCCATCAAGACGCTGATATTGCAGTCATTCCTATTCGAATCAGCCAGAGGGTTGCGGGTTGGCAGGTGAGCCAACCTATTGCGTCCTTTCCCGTGGTCATTGCCATGTCTCGTGGCAGCAGCACTTTTGGGGGATTTGCAGAGCTGGCGGGCAAGCACTTGATCGTCACCGACAGCTTGTTGATCGCCGAGTTGAAGTCCCGGATCCCTGACATACAGACCACGGTTGTTTCCAGCCCAAGAGAGGGGTTGGCGATGGTGGCCTCCGGCAAGGGGGATGCCTATATGGGTAATCTGGCGGTGATATCACGGCTCATCAACGAGTATTTTGATGACTCGCTGCATATTGTCGCTCCCACTCCTTTCAGAGATGAGCTGTCGGTCGCGGTGAGAGATGCCTATGCCCCGCTGCTGCCGCTCATCAATCGGGTACTCGCCAGCATGAGTGACAAGGAAAAGCGGCAGATCCGCAATAGCTGGCTGGCGGTGAACTACAACGAAGGGATCTCATGGCACAAGCTGATCAGCACTCTGATCCCTGTCGGTGCCGGTATCACCCTGTTTATTCTTTCACTCTCTATCGCGTACTTTCACCTGCGCCAGGAGATAACCCGCCGGCGCCAGGTGGAGGCCGATCTGGCCTCCGCCAAGGAGGAGGCTGAGCTGGCCGCCAGGCAGAAGGCCGATTTCCTCGCCACCATGAGCCACGAAATCCGGACCCCCATGAACGGCATTATCGGGATGGCGGAACAGCTGCGTTTTACCTCGCTCGATCCGGAGCAGCGCCAGATGGTGGGCATCATCAATCAGGGGGCGGAAGGACTGCTCCAGCTGATCGGCAATGTGCTGGATTACTCCAAGCTGGATGTCGGCAAGATGGAGTTGGCACCCACCAGCTTTCTGCTGCGTGAGCTCATCGACAGCGTGCTGACAATGACCAGTAGCGAGTTGCAGCGCAAAGGGTTGCAACTCTATCTGCGTGTTGATGATGAAGTGGGCGCCCGCTTCTATGGTGATGTGCTGAGGCTCAAGCAGGTGCTGTTCAACCTGGCCAGCAATGCGATCAAGTTCACCGAGCGCGGCTTCATCGAATTGTCGATCAGGGTAGAGGGAGAGACAAATGAAGAGCAGTGGTTGTTGCTTGGGGTGCGGGATACCGGCATCGGCATGAGCGAAGATGTGCAGGCCCGTGTTTTCAATGCCTTCGAGCAGGCGGATGGCGCCACGACCCGCAGTTATGGGGGGACCGGACTCGGTCTCAGTATCAGCCGGACGCTGGCGACGCTGATGGGGGGGCGATTGAGGCTTGAGAGTGCCCCAGGGCTGGGTACCCATATTGGCTTGTCCATCCCCCTGGTACTGGAAGCGCGCCATGAGCCGGATCCCAAGCTGGCGGGGCTGAGTGCCTTTATGGCATTGCCGGATGGCAAACTGCACCACCAGCTGCGGCTGCATCTGTTGTCGCTGGGGCTGCGGTTGTGTGAAGCCCCGCAGGGCGCAGACTTGCGGTTTGGTGACCTGAGCGAACCGGCCGCCATCCGGGTCGCGCCGCTTGGCAACGTGCTGGGTTATCAGCTTGGTGATGATGGTTATTATTGCCTCAACAGTAATCCCCTGACCTGGCAGGCCGTAAGGGATGTCTGTTATCGCCAGCTGGGCCTGGCCGAGCAACTGCCGTCCGATTTTCCGTCTGTTGGAGCGGATGAACCACTGTTGCCACAGCGATTGCTGGTCGTCGAGGATCACCATCTGAATCAGGTTCTGGTGCAGCGCCAGCTCAAACAGCTCAATCTGCAGTGCGATCTGGCTGAGAATGGTCGACAGGCGCTCGCCATGCTGACTTTTCACCGCTATGACCTGATCCTATGCGATTGCCAGATGCCGGTGATGGATGGTTATGAGTTTACCCGTCGGGTGCGGGCCACAGAGGGGCTGGCACAACTTCCCATCATTGCCATGACGGCCAACGTGTTGCCGGAGCAGGCACAGCGTTGTCTGGCGGCCGGTATGAATGATGTATTGGGCAAGCCCGTACTCATGGACGGACTACGCCAGATGCTGATGAAGTGGCAGATATTGCCGGTACCCAGGTTGCTCGACATCAACCTGTTGCAGGCTACATTTGGTTCTTCACTTGAGACAATGCTGCTGTCGTTTTGTCAGGATCTGGAACAATCCCTTGGTTTGAGCCATGGGGATGACAAGGCGCTTGCAGATTGGGTGCATCGACAGGCGGGAACGATAGCCATGATGAGGGTTGACGGAGTAGCAGAGCAGGCATGGCATCTGGAAGAGCAAATCCGCAAAGATGGGCGGGCACGATGCGAGGTGGAGCTGACGAAATTTCGCGATGTTTTGCAACAACTTGTCGATGAGCTAGCGGCACTATCCCGAGACTGTCGTCAGCCTGCTGTGGCTCTCTGATGACAACGCAGGATGACCGGAGGAGAGGGCGGGCTGTACGGCCTGTGCCAGCCAGGCCCAATCGAGCAGGGGGGTATCGGCCTTGAAGCGCTGATAGGCAAGTCCCTGGTCGACGGTCAGAAACAGGGTGGTCGGCAGGCCGATGCGGTTGGTGTAGCGCACCATCACCTCGCCGCGATAGGAGCTCAGTCGTTGCTGCAGCTGCGGCAGACTCAGCCCGGTTGCCTGTCCCTTTTCATCCCAGATCTCGAACATGGTCATGTCTCTTGATGTGATGGCAATACTGTTTCCAAAAGCGGGCCGGCAGGCAATTGTCAGATCTGACAGTGTCAAATGGATAGACGCGTGAAAAGCGAAAACCCGGCACTGGGCCGGGCTTTCTTGAATGATGGTGGAGGGAGAAGGATTCGAACCTTCGAAGGCAGAGCCGTCAGATTTACAGTCTGATCCCTTT
>NZ_JAPCIV010000050.1:0-31275 GCF_027707585.1 Aeromonas sp. QDB39
TATTTATCCAAAAACGGCAAAAAGAGTAGGCAGAGAAAATCCAAGCAAAACAACACGTTAGACGGTATTATTAATTCGCTTGCCGCTTAAGGTTCTGTACATGAACAAGCGCTGGGAACGGTATGGGAGTTATTGACTGCTAGGGGAGGGAATTAAGCTGGCCGCGCCCTCCGAAGAGGACGGGGCCGTAACTCCTTCTACGCTGACGCCAAAGGCTGGTAGATGAGATGCGCAAAGTGTAACGGTTACCCCGATGATTAGCAACCGACCGGCTGTATGGCGAAGTAATAAGGCGTGTATGCCGACACAAAGACAGATTCAAAAAAACAACCCCGGCGTAAGTTGCAAAGCAACCAAGAGGCCGGGGTCATGTTGCGGGCAACCTTAAAGAGACGCCCTCTTTCAGTCAAACATTCTTACCCCATTTTGTGACGGATCTGGTGGAGCCTGATGACTTTACTGGCAGTTTCTCGCCAAAATTTCACATGTGAAAATTTTCCAGAAAACGCTGTAAGTGCCCATTTTGGGCACTTACAGCGCTCTGTATTTCGTTAGGTCCCCGGTACGCTTTGCATGTTGATGTTTGTTACAGGGAGATCATCTGCATGCGTGAGCAAAATCCGTCAGTTTACAGCGATCCAAACGGGATAATTCTGAAAGAGCTGTATGAGCTGAAACGGCTGGTGATCCAGCAAGGGCAGGGGCAGAAGGAGGTGATTTCTGCCGAGGAGTGTGCCGAGTTGCTGGGGGTTTCTGTCAGCTATGTGTACCGGCTGACCAGTGAAAAGCGTCTGCCGCATTACAAGCCACAAGGCAAAAAGATCTACTTTAAGCGCGTTGAGCTGCTGGACTGGCTGCTCTCCCACCGCATTTCACCGGACGCCGAACTCACTGAGCATGTAACCAAGCGTGTGCGGCAAGCTAGCCATGGGCGGTTGTGAGGTGGGTATGACACAGGATCTGATTACATCTCTCTGCCCCCAGGATCTCCGGTCGGCTTTTATTGAACCTCCGAAACCCCTCGATTTTGTCCTCCCGGGGCTGCCTGTTGGCTGCGTTGGTGCGTTGGTGTCACCGGGAGGGGTGGGCAAATCGATGTTGGCATTGCAACTAGCAATGCAGATATCCGGTGGGCCGGATTGGATTGGGCTTGGCAATCTGGGCAGGGGGGCTGTGCTCTACCTGCCTGCTGAGGACCCTTGGCCTGTACTGCACCAGCGCTTGTTTGCCTTGGGCGGAGGCCTTGATGCTGAACTTCGTGCCAACGTTGAACGAGACCTTCGTTTGATATCGCTTCAGGGAGCCAGTCCGAATGTGCTGGATAGCAATTGGTGGGAAGCGATTGCTATGTGGGCTGAGGGGGTCAGGTTGGTGGTTATCGATACACTGAGACGCTTTCACGATGCTGATGAGAATGCAGCCTGTGCTATGACACTGGTGCTGGGTCAGCTGGAACGGCTGGCCATGCTGAAGGGATGCGCTGTGTTGTTTGTACACCACACCAGCAAATCCGCAGTTTTCCAAGAGGCTGGCGATCTGCAGCAGGCAAGCAGAGGTTCGTCGGTACTGGTGGACAACATTCGCTGGCAGGCCTATCTCGCCACTATGACCAAGAAAGAGGCGCAGCAGCTGGGCGTATCGGTAGAGAAGAGCCAGCTTTACGTGCGGTTTGGGGTAAGCAAAAGCAATTATGGGCCGCCACTACCGGAGCGCTGGCTGGAGCGGAAGGAAGGTGGCGTGCTGTACCCCGCTGGTTTGGACGTAATACGCCAGGCTGGAGGCAAACGTGTCTTGCTTTGAATTGACCCATGCCCGGCACGACCATATGCACTGCCTTGCTCCCGGGTTGTTTAGGGCGATCTCGCATGGCCAACGCCGCCGTGACAAGCTGGAGGTGATTTACCGTTTGGATAACGGTAATCAGATTGAGTTTTCTGGGCCAGAGCCCTTGGGGGCTGACGATTTGCGCGTACTTCAAGGGTTGGTTGCCCTAGCTGGGCTTGAATCAGAAAGTGGCAAGATTGGGCTTATTGCGAGTGGTGAAACCGGAGAGATATTACGAGACCTACTTCAGCTGCGTGGGATTGCCAACCAGCAGGATGTCTTGGTAGTCAAAAGCAGCTTGCGCAAACTGGCCAAGGAGATTGGTTACGCAAACCCTCGTGACACCAATACGGTGCGTCGCATTGTCGAGCGGTTGTGGAAGGTATCGGTAATAGCACAGGTAGCAGGCTTGCGTAGTGGTTTTCGTCTGCTGGCGAACTATGCCAGCGATCCCCTGACCGATAGGCTCTTTGTGGCGCTTAATCCATTGCTGACCAATGCCATATTGGGTAATGGCCGATATACCTATATCGATCTGGCTGAGGTACGGCAACTGCGTAGTAGCACTGCCCGGATATTGCATCAGCGGCTTTGTGCCTGGATTGATTGTGGCCGCAGCAAGCCAGTAGGTTTAGATAAACTGGTCTCTTACGCTTTTACTGATAAGTCCAGCGCGGCCACCAACCGAAAGCGGCAATCGCGAGTTCGCAAGGCGCTGTATGAACTGGCTGAACTGGGTTGGTCAATCAGTGAACATGCCAAGGGGCGGTTTACCATCGGCCGGCCTGCACTATCACGATAACGGTCACAAACTATCACGAAAGTGGTCACAAAGTTCACGATAACGGTCACAAGCCAATTCAGTGAAACCCAGTTACCGCTTGGGCTGCAGGGCGATCCTGAAATCCGATCTATATTATCTAAGATAATCTAGGCCAGCGCATGGTTGCGCTGGCCTATTTGTTGGCTCTTCCTGGCTATGATCTCGTCGAGGGTGCTTCTATCACCCCAAGACATTGGGGAAATCGAGCATGGCATCTCGGCGCCGCGATTCAAGAATGTCGGCGTAGATTTCGGTGGTTCTCAGCTCACTGTGCCCCAGCAAGCGGGAGAGGGCATAGATATCGACGCCTCGGTTAAGCTGGATGACGGCGAAGGTATGACGCGCGCTGTGGAAGGTGACCTTCTTGGTTATACCCGCCTGCAACGCCCACCGGGTGAGCTCCATGTTGTGCCAAGCCGAGTACTTGAGGCCCTTGAAGATCCGCTCTGTTGCCTTGCCTGGGCGCCCCATCAGCTGCATCGCCATGTCATTCAAATCCAGGTATTGCAGGCCGCTGGTCTTTTTCTGGGTGAAGACGATACGGTAATGGCCATAGAAGGGCTCCAGCTCGGCCCAGGTCAACTTGTGAATGTCGGACCAGCGCAAGCCAGTGCAACAAGAGAACAGAAAGGCGCGCTTAAGAACGTCGTAGCGGCACTCGGCTTGGGCCAGGGCTCGCACCTCGTCTTCGGTCAGGTAAACCCGTTTGTTCTTCTCCCCCTGGATAGCTTTGACACGTCGTACCGGATTATCCGGTAGCAGCCGTTCCTGCTCAGCCTGGTTCAGGGCCGCCCTTAACTTGTTGAAATAGGCACTCTGGGTGTTGCGGCTCAGTGGTGTGCCGCTTTTGGTGCGGGCTTTGTGCATCAGGTAATGCCGAAAACCCTCCAGGAACAGCTGATCTACTTCCTCGAAAGTCAGCTCCGGCAGCTTATGGTACTGGCGTAAATGCTTGAGGGCTGATATCCAGATGGAATGGTTGCTCTTGCTGCCTGCCGCTTTTTGGTCTGTAACCTCCTGGAAATACTCGAAGAAGCTGGCCTTGTAGGCGTTCGAGAAATCCAGATGGTGTTTACCGGTCTCGTACTCGAAGAGTCGCTTGGCGCGGATGGCTTCGGCTGCTCGCTGGGTTTCTTTGTTGTGGAGCCGCTGTGCTGGGGTACGCGGCTTGTCGTATAGGAAGAGATCCAGGGGCTCTCTGCTGCGTTTGTGCTTGCGGATGCCCGTGGTTGGTTCAAGGTAGGAGCCGGCGTAATAGGTTAAGCGCAGAGCGCGCTTGCCTTCGGCGTCAGGTTCGCGTAATTCGATGCTGATCTTCATAATTGTCCCCCGAAAGTACCCCGAGAGGTTACTTTGGGGTACTCTCGGGGTAAATTCTCACGAAACAAGATCAGGCAAGAATAGCCAGTAAAAAACAAAGTCCAATATTTACAATGCCTTATGTTCTCACTGGCTGCTTTTTATTGCTGATTTTTCACCACATTACTTGCCGATGCAGAAGCTGGAGAAGATGCGACCCAGCAGATCGTCGGAGCTGAACTCACCGGTTATCTCGGAGAGGGACTCCTGCGCCAGGCGCAGCTCTTCGGCCACCAGCTCGCCGGCCACGAACACCTCCAGCTGCTCCTTGGCCACCAGCAGCCGTTCGGCGGCGCGCTCCAGCGCATCCAGGTGGCGGCGGCGGGCCATGAAGCCCCCCTCGGTGTTGCCCTGGAAGCCCATGCAGGCCTTCAGGTGCTCGCGCAGGGCGGGCAGCCCCAGCTCGGTCTTGGCGGAGATGCGATAGACGGCGTGGCCCTGCTCCTGACTCGGAGCCAGATCTTCGCCGGTCAGGTCGGCCTTGTTGCGCACCACGGTGAGGCCGATCTTTTTTGGCAACCGATCAACAAATTCCGGCCAGATCTCCCGCGGGTCGACCGCAGCCGTGGTGGTGCCATCCACCATGAACAGCACCCGATCGGCCTGCTCAATCTCGGCCCAGGCACGTTCGATGCCGATCTGCTCCACCTTGTCCTGGGTATCGCGCAGGCCGGCGGTGTCGATGATGTGCAGCGGCATGCCATCCAGATGGATGTGCTCGCGCAGCACGTCGCGGGTGGTGCCGGCGATCTCGGTGACGATGGCCGACTCGCGGCCGGCCAGGGCGTTGAGCAGGCTCGATTTGCCGGCGTTGGGGCGGCCGGCTATCACCACCTTCATCCCTTCCCGCAGCAGGGCGCCCTGCTTGGCTTCCCCGCGTACGTCATCGAGCTCCGCCATGATGGCGTAGAGATCGCCCGCCACCTTGCCGTCGGAGAGAAAATCGATCTCCTCGTCCGGGAAGTCGATGGCGGCCTCCACATAGATACGCAACCGGGTGAGGCTCTCCACCAGCTGCTGGATCTTGCCGGAGAACTGCCCCTGCAGGGAGTGCATGGCACTGCGGGCCGCCTGCTCGCTGGAAGCTTCGATAAGGTCGGCGATGGCCTCGGCCTGGGCCAGATCCAGCTTGTCGTTCATGAAGGCGCGTTCGCTGAACTCGCCGGGGCGGGCAGGGCGCAGCCCTTTGATCTGTAGGATGCGGCGTACCAGCATGTCCATGATCACCGGACCTCCATGGCCCTGCAGTTCCAGCACATCTTCGCCGGTGAAGCTGTTGGGAGCCTTGAACAGCAGGGCGATGCCCTGATCCAGCGGCTGGCCTTGCTCATCCCTGAACGGCAGATATTCGGCATAACGCACCCGGGGGAGCTTGCCGAGCACTATCTCGGCGACCTGTTCGGCGGCGGGACCGGAGACGCGGACTATGCCGACGCCACCCCGGCCGGGGGCGGTGGCCTGGGCCACGATGGTATCTGTAGTCATCTTGCTTGGCTCATTTGTTCGCTGATGGTTCACAGCAGTGGGGTCATTGTAATAAAAAAGGCGGCCCGAAGGCCGCCTCTTTTGTTATCCATCTTGCCATCTGGAGCGATTAGCTGCGGGTATGCAGGCCTTTCTTCTCCAGCTGACGGTAGATGATGGTCTGCTGGGTAATGGAGATGACGTTACTCACCAGCCAGTACAGGGTCAGACCTGCCGGGAACCAGAGGAACATGAAAGTGAAGATGATCGGCATGAACTGCATCACTTTCTGCTGCATCGGGTCGGTGATGGTGGTCGGGCTCATCTTCTGCAGGTACCACATGGACGCACCCATGAGGATCGGCAGTACGAAGAAGGGGTCCTTCACCGACAGGTCGGTGATCCACAGGGCGAACGGCGCGTGGCGCAGCTCAACGGATTCCATCAGTGCCCAGTAGAGGGCGATGAAGATCGGCATCTGCACCAGGATCGGCAGACAGCCACCCAGCGGGTTGACCTTCTCCTTCTTGTACAGCTCCATCATGCCCTGAGACATCTTCTGGCGATCGTCGCCGAAGCGCTCACGCAGTGCGGCCAGCTTGGGCTGCAGCATGCGCATCTTGGCCATGGAGGTGTACTGGGCCTTGGTCAGCGGGAACATGATGCCGCGTACCAGCAGGGTCAGCATGATGATGGCCACACCCCAGTTCTGGACGAAACCGTGGAACACGGTCAGCAGCCAGTGCAGCGGTTGGGCGATGAACCAGAGCCAGCCGTAGTCGACGGTCAGGTCGAGGTGGTTTGCCACCTTGGCCATCTGGTCTTGCAGCTTGGGACCGACCCACAGCTTGCTGGTCACTTCGGCTTGCTGGCCGGCAGCCACGTCAACCAGCGGCGCCTTGTAGCCGATGATGGCCTGGTCTTTGCCAGGGATCACGCGGCTGTAGAAGCTGTTGGTATCGTCGGCATTCGGTGCCCAGGCAGAGACGAAGTAGTGTTGCAGCATGGCGACCCAACCACCCTTGGTGGTCTTGTTCAGGTCGGCATCCTTCATCTCGTCGAAGGTGTACTTCTTGTAGCGGGTATCTTCGCTGGAGAAGGCACCACCACGGTAGGCACTGGCCACCATGGCATGACCCTGCTGGTCTTTCGGGGTAGTCACGGTCTGCTTCAGCTGACCGTAGAACTGTACCTGGACCGGCTCGGCGGACTTGTTGTCGATCTTGTAATCGACGCCAACGGCGTAGTCACCACGCTTGAGGACGAACTCCTTGGTGAAGACCACGCCCTTGCTGTCGGTCCAGGTCATCGGTACGACGACTTGATCCTGACCATCGGCCAGCTGGTAGCTGGTCTGGGCGGCTTCGTAGGTGGGACGACCCTGGGCCTGGCTGTCAGGACCATTGCGACCAACCAGACCGCTCTGGGCAACGTAGAGGTGCTCAGGTTGGCTGGTCAGCAGTACGAACGGTTGATCCTTGCCTTCTTCCAGCTTGTGGGCCAGCAGATCGGCAGAGACGATGTCGCCACCCTGGGTATCCAGGGTCAGCTTGAGCACGTCGGAGGAGACGGTGATCAGCTTGCGTGCGGTGTTCGCATTGGCTTGCTCGGAAACCTGAGGAATATCACCGGTCTGACCGGCTTCAGGTACGAAATGTTCGGTTTGGGCCACGGTAGTCGGGGCCGGCTTCGGAGCCTTGTCGGACTCCCACTGTTGCCAGAGCAAAAAGCTCACGAACAGCAAACCGATCAGGATGAGATTGCGTTGTGATTCCATAGTCTTCAGTTTCTTCGCTTTGGTTGCGGAACCGGGTCATAACCACCCTCGGATAAGGGATGGCATTTTAATAGACGTTTGCTGGCTAACCAAACGCCTTTTATGAAACCGTGAAGTCGGATTGCTTCTATCGCAAATTGGGAACAAGTCGGAGTGAAACGGCAGCGCGGCCCGAGCAGCGGGCTAATGATTAGCTGATACAGGCGTATCAGTTTGACAGCTACCCATTGCAACGGCGTGACAGAGTGCGCCATAGCTTTTCCAGTAACTTGAACAGTTCCTCGTTATCCATCTCTTTCACACCGGCCTTGGCGATCACGACGATGTCGATAGCGGGCAGATTGGCCTGATTGAGGCGGAAACTTTCCCGAACCACCCGTTTTACACGGTTGCGCCAGACGGCACGCTTGAGTGCTTTTTTGGGCACAGCGAGACCAAGGCGAGGATGTTCGAGGGTATTGGGACAGGCGAGAAGCGTAATTTGCGGAGAAGCGGCCCGGACAGGCTCGGCGAAAACGCGTTTGAAGTGTTCGGGAGTTAACAGACGTAACTCCCGAGAAAAGGCGTGCTGGGTAGGCATTAGACTACCAGGCGGGCACGACCCTTGGCACGACGAGCGGCCAGAACTTTACGACCGTTGGCAGTTGCCATGCGGGCGCGGAAACCGTGAGAGCGCTTGCGCTTCAGGTTGGACGGTTGAAAAGTACGTTTCATGATTCGATTCCGTATTTCTGTACAGTTTTGATTGTCACACTTAGCCGACGCGCCAGCTATAGCGTGTGACGACTAGCAAAAGAGGCCGAATTCTAAACAGAGTTCGGCTTTTAGTCAATCCGCCGTTCCCTCTCTTCCTGCCCTGACCTTGCAAAGGCCCGAACCGGCAGTGAGGATCCAGAGGATCGAGGGCTCCGGATTATACTGGCAACCCGGTGTTTAACAAGGATCCTCCAATAAAAAAGGCGGCAATGCCGCCAAAGAGAGAGCTATTTAAGCACTTTGCGCAGGAACTCCCGGGTGCGGGGATCCTGCGGATCGACCAATATCTGATCCGGCGGGCCCTGTTCCACGATCCGGCCCCCCTCCATGAAGATCACCCGATCGGCAACATCTCGAGCAAATTCAATCTCATGGGTTACCACCACCATGGTCTGGTGCTGGCGGGCCAGCTCCTTCATCAGGCCCAGTACCTCGTCGACCCACTCGGGGTCGAGCGCCGACGTGGGCTCGTCAAACAGGATCACCTTGGAGTGTGCGGCCATGGCCCGGCCGATGCCGACCCGTTGTTGCTGACCGCCCGACAGGGAAGCCGGATAGGCGTCCTGCTTGTCGGCGAGGCCGATGTCTTTGAGGATGCCGAGGGCGGTGGCACGGGCCTCTGCCTTCGGCTGTTTCCAGACGGTGATCAGCCCTTCGGCGATGTTGTCCAGCGCCGTCTTGTTGGCGAACAGGGCGTAGTTCTGGAACACGAAGGAGGCCCGCTTGCGCAGCTCTATCGCCTGCTGCTCGCTGGCCCTGGCCAGGTTGAGCTGCAGATCGTCGATGGCGAGGCTGCCGGCATCCGGGGTCTCCAGCAGGTTGAGGCAGCGCAGCAGGGTCGACTTGCCGGTGCCGGAGGGGCCGATGATGACCACTATCTCCCCCTTTTTCACCTCCAGATCGATGCTGTTCAGCACCTGATTGCCGTCATATGCCTTGGACAGGCCGGTTAACTTGATCATGATGGCCCTCCTTTAATAGGCACGGTTGAGACGGACTTCCAGCAGATGCTGCAAGCGGGTAAAGAAGATCACCACCACCCAGTAGACCAGCGCCACCGCCATGAAGCTCTCGAAGAACTTGAAGGAGGAGGAGGCTTCCATCTGCGCCTTGCCCATGATCTCGGCCACCCCCAGGGTAAAGGCCAGCGAGGTGCTCTTGATCATGTCGATGAAGTAGTTCATCAGCGACGGGGTAGCGATGCGAGCCGCCTGCGGCAATATGATCCGCTGCATCGCCTGGTAGCGGCTCATGCCGATACTGAGGGCGGCTTCCATCTGGCTCTTGTGGATGCCGATGATGGAGGCGCGGATCGATTCGGCCATGTAGGCTGCGAAGTGCAGGGTCAGGCCGACGATGGCGGCGGTAAAGGCATCCATTCCCACGAAGATGGGGAACAGCTGCGGCAGCCCGTAATAGAGCAGGAACAGCTGGACGAGTAGCGGTGTACCCCGGAAAAACGAGATATAGAGCATCGCCAGCCAGTGGATCACGGGAACGCGAAACACCCGTACTATCGCCAGGGCCAGCGACAGTACGAGTGCCAAGACGAATCCCCACAGGGCCATCTCCATCGTGGTGCCCAGATATTTGAGCAGGATGGGAAACAGCCCCAGCGTGTATTCGAGGTCAAATTCCATCATTTATTTGTCGGTGATGTCGGAAGCGAACCATTTTTCAGAGATCTGACGCAGGGAACCGTCCTTGCGCATGGCGGTGAGGGAATCGTCGACCTTCTTCAGCAGCGCCTGCTTTTCAGGAGTCTTCAGGAAGGGCAGGGCGTTCTCGATGGTTTCGAACGGTGCGCCGGCCTGCTGCAGCGGTAGCTTGGACTCTTTGATCAGCTGGGCGGTGGAGACGCGGTCCATCACGAAGGCGTCGATCCGGCCCAGGGCAACATCCTGCTCGAAGGCGGAGTCATAGGTGCGGATGTCGATCTTCTTGTTCGGGTCGTTCTTGCGCAGCAGCTCTTCGAAGTTGGAGCCCAGGTTCACCGCCACCTTCTTGCCTTCCAGATCCTTGATGCCGTGGATGGTGCTGTTGCCCTTGCGGACCACGATCTGGGCGCCGTCATAGACGTAGGGCTGGGAGAAGGCGTACTTGGCCTTGCGCTCGTCGGTGATGGTGATCTGGTTGGAGATGGTATCGACGCGGCCGGTTTCCAGCATGCCGAACAGGCCGGAGAAGCTGGCGGTCACGAATTCGACCTTGTAGCCGGTGCGTTCACCGATCTGGTTCCACATATCCACCTCGAAGCCCTGCAGCTTGTCCTGCTTGACGAAGGTGAACGGGAAGTACTTGCCGGACATGCCGACCTTGATGGTTTCCTGGGCGATGGCTTGACCGGACAGGGCGGCCAGCAAAATGGCAGCGCCGGAGACCAGCTTGATGGATGACGTCATGGGGATTCCTCTCTCTCTGTTGTTCTGTATTTTTAGTTGTAAACACTGGATTTGCGCTGATGTTATTGGAATAAAAGCTAAAGAATAAATGATATTTGGTTATATAAAATAACCGCTTCAGGTCTGGATCTTTGGTGCCCGTGTCGATGGATCTGGCTGTGGGTAACTTTGGGGATGAAATCGGATTCGGCGTTGCTGGATCCTTGAAAGTCAAGGATCTTATTTGCTGGATCCGCGAGGTCGCGGCTAGAGATCCAGCCGCTAAAAACGTAGAATAGCCGGTCTTTAGTTAATCAATCGACGGGAGTTTAGAGTGACTGCTTCGCTATGGCAGCAGTGCCTTAACCGGCTGCAAGATGAGTTGCCCTCGGCAGAATTCAGCATGTGGATCCGGCCGCTTCAAGCGGAGTTGAGTGACAATACTCTGACCCTGTATGCACCGAATCGCTTTGTTCTGGACTGGGTTCGAGACAAGTATCTCATCCGGGTGAACGGCATCATCAATGAACTCTGCGGGGTCGACGGCCCCACTCTGCGTTTTGACATCGGTAATCGTCCCCATCCCGTCGCGGTCGCCAGAGCGCCAGCGCGGGGTGCGGATCCTGTGAATAACTCGCAGAAGAGCTGGGAAAGCAAGGCCGAGGCCAAACCCGAGCCGAACCACAAGAGCAACACCAACGTGAACTATACCTTCGAGAATTTCGTCGAAGGTAAGTCCAACCAGTTGGCCCGTGCGGCTGCCCGTCAGGTTGCCGACAATCCGGGCGGGGCCTACAACCCGCTGTTCCTCTATGGCGGCACCGGTCTGGGCAAAACCCACCTGCTGCATGCCGTCGGCAACGCCATCAAGGAGCGCAAGCAGGACGCCAAGGTCATCTACATGCACTCCGAACGGTTTGTGCAGGACATGGTGAAGGCGCTGCAGAATAACGCCATTGAAGAGTTCAAGCGTTATTACCGTAGCGTCGATGCCCTGCTCATCGATGACATCCAGTTCTTTGCCAACAAGGAGCGCTCCCAGGAGGAGTTCTTCCACACCTTCAACGCCCTGCTCGAAGGCAACCAGCAGATCATCCTGACCTCGGATCGTTATCCGAAGGAGATCAACGGGGTGGAAGATCGTCTCAAGTCCCGCTTCGGCTGGGGCCTGACGGTGGCGATCGAACCGCCGGAGCTGGAAACCCGGGTGGCGATCCTGATGCGCAAGGCGGACGAGAACCAGATCCACCTGCCGGACGAAGTGGCCTTCTTCATCGCCAAGCGGCTGCGCTCCAACGTGCGCGAGCTGGAAGGTGCCCTCAACCGGGTGATCGCCAACGCCAACTTTACCGGTCGGGCGATCAATATCGACTTCGTGCGCGAAGCGCTGCGCGACCTGCTGGCGCTGCAGGAGAAGCTGGTCACCATCGACAACATCCAGAAGACGGTGGCGGAGTACTACAAGATCAAGCTGGCGGATCTGCTCTCCAAGCGGCGTTCCCGCTCCGTTGCCCGCCCACGCCAGCTGGCGATGGCGCTGGCCAAGGAGCTGACCAACCATAGCTTGCCGGAGATTGGTGATGCCTTTGGTGGTCGTGACCACACTACCGTGCTTCATGCCTGCCGCAAGATCGAGCAGCTGAAGGAAGAGAGTCACGACATCAAGGAAGACTATTCCAACCTGATCCGTACCCTTTCTTCCTGACAACGGAACGGAGTGGACAGATGCAGTTCGAATATTCCAACCTGATCCGAACCTTTTCCTCCTAATAACAACGGAGAGCACAGATGCAGCTCGAAATTAGCCGTGAGGCCCTGTTACGTCCTCTGCAACTGGTGTCCGGTGCCCTCGGTGGCCGGCCGACCCTGCCAATCCTCGGCAACGTGCTGCTGGATGTCAGCAACGGTCTGCTGTCACTGACCGGGACCGACCTCGAAGTGGAGATGATCGGTCAGGTCTATCTCAACAGCGACAGTCAGGATGGCCGCACCACAGTGCCGGCGCGCAAGCTGCTGGACATCTGCCGCGGTCTGCCGGAGGGGGCGGACATTCGCCTCAATACCGAAGGCGAGCGCCTGATCATCCGTTCCGGCCGCTCCCGCTTCAACCTGTCGACCCTGCCGGCTACCGAATACCCGAACATCGAGGATTGGGAATCCGTGCTCGAGTTCGACATCGGCCAGCTGGAGCTGAAGAAGCTGATCGATGCCACCCAGTTCTCCATGGCCAGCCAGGACGTGCGTTACTACCTGAATGGCATGCTGTTCGAGAGCGAGGGCCACGGCCTGCGTACCGTGGCGACCGACGGTCACCGGCTGGCGACCTGCCGCCGCGAGGTGGTAACGGAATCGCTGCCCGATCATCAGGTCATCCTGCCGCGCAAGGGCGTGCTGGAACTGGTGCGCCTGCTGGAAGCGGAAGACAAGCCGGTACGGCTGCAGATCGGCCGCAGCAACCTGCGTGCCGCCCTCGACGGCTTCATCTTCACCTCCAAGCTGGTGGACGGCCGCTTCCCGGACTGGCGCCGCGTCATTCCGCGCAACAGCGACAAGGCCCTGATCGCCGGTCGTGAGGATCTGCGCCAGGCCTTTGCCCGTGCCGCCATCCTCTCCAACGAGAAATTCCGTGGGGTGCGTCTCAATCTGCAGGAAAACCTGCTGCGCATCACCGCCAACAACCCGGAACAGGAAGAAGCCGAAGAGCTGCTTGACGTACAATACGAAGCCGGCGAGATGGAGATTGGTTTCAACGTCTCTTATGTGCTGGACGTGCTGAATACGTTAAAATGTGACCAAATCCGGATCAGCCTGAGCGATTCCATCAGCAGCGCCATTATTGAGGATTTTGACAGTCAGGATGCTCAGTACGTGGTAATGCCGATGCGGATCTAGTCGTGTCCCTGGTCAAACTCCAGCTCAGCGACTTTCGCAATATCCAGCAGGCCAGTCTCGCGCTGTCGCCCGGCCTCAATATCCTGGTCGGGTGCAATGGCAGTGGCAAGACCAGCGTGCTGGAAGCCATTCACTACCTCGGTCTCGGTCGCTCCTTTCGTACTCACCTGACCGGGCGGGTCATCCGCCAGGGGGAGCGGGCGTTTACCCTGTTTGCCCAGTGTGAACTGGAAGGGCGCCAGGTGCCCATCGGCCTCGCCAAGGACAAGAGTGGCGAGACCCAGCTCAAGATCGCCGGTGCCCAGGCCCAGCGCCTGGCCGAGCTGGCCGAATTGCTGCCGGTGCAGTTGATCCATCCGGATGGCTTCAATCTGCTGACCGGCGGGCCTCAGGCCAGGCGTGCCTGGCTCGACTGGGGTGTTTTTCATCAGGAGCCGACCTTCTTCTCCTTGTGGGGGCGAGTGCGTCGGTTGCTGAAACAGCGCAATGCGCTGCTGCGTCAGAGCAGCCAGTATCGCCAGCTGGCGTACTGGGATCAGGAATTGGTACGGCTGGGCGGTGAATTGGCCGAGTTTCGCGCCAGTTATTGTCAGGCCATTACGCCCCTGATCAAGGAGATGACGGCGGATTTTTTGCCGGAATTCGATATCAGCCTTGGATTCTATCGAGGCTGGGAAAAAGATACCCCGCTCAATGAATTGCTGGAGGCGGGGTTTGAGCGGGATCGGGCGCTGGGTTACACAGGAGTAGGCCCACAGAAGGCCGATGTGCGACTCAAGGCGAACGGCGTCCCCGCTCAGGATATTTTGTCCAGGGGTCAGTTGAAGTTACTGGTCTGTGCCATGCGACTGGCCCAAGGGCTCTATTTGAATCAACATAGCAGCCGTGGCTGTATTTTTTTAATTGATGATTTTGCCTCTGAACTGGATGTCGACAAGCGCCGGTTGCTGGCCGCAAGGCTGAAGCAGTGTGCGTCTCAGGTATTCATTACCGCCATCGACACCGGTCAGCTCGCAGACATGATGGATGCGAATGACTGCAAGTTGTTCCACGTGGAACAAGGCAAGATCTCCGAAACGTTAGAGAAGGCAGAGAGTAAGCTATGAGTGAAAATACTTACGACTCCTCGAATATCAAGGTACTGAAGGGCCTGGATGCGGTCCGCAAGCGCCCGGGGATGTATATCGGCGATACGGATGATGGCTCGGGTCTGCACCACATGGTGTTCGAGGTCGTCGACAACTCCATTGACGAGGCTCTGGCCGGCTACTGCTCCGATATTCAGGTCAAGATCCATTCCGACGGCTCCGTCTCCGTCCGTGACAACGGTCGTGGTATTCCAGTCGACATCCACCCGGAAGAGGGTCGCTCCGCTGCCGAAGTCATCATGACCGTGCTGCATGCGGGCGGCAAGTTCGACGACAACTCCTACAAGGTCTCTGGTGGTCTGCACGGTGTCGGCGTCTCCGTGGTAAACGCCCTCTCTGACAAGCTGCTGCTGACCATCCGTCGTAACGGCCATGTCTACGAGCAGACCTATCACCTGGGTGAGCCGCAGGCACCGCTCAAGCAGATTGGCGACAGCACCGGCACCGGGACCGAAGTCCGCTTCTGGCCGAGCCCGACCATCTTCAGCGATACTCTGTTCCACTACGAGATCCTGGCCAAGCGTCTGCGTGAGCTCTCCTTCCTCAACTCCGGCGTCTCCATCCGCCTGCTGGATGAGCGTGACGGTCGTGAGGCGCACTTCTGCTACGAAGGCGGCATCAAGGCGTTCGTCGAATACCTGAACCAGAACAAAACCCCGATCCACCCGAAAGTGTTCCACTTCACCACCGAGCAGGACGGCATCGGCGTCGAAGTGGCGATGCAGTGGAACGACGCCTATCAGGAAGGGGTCTACTGCTTCACCAACAACATTCCGCAGCGGGATGGTGGTACCCACCTGGTGGGCTTCCGTACCGCGCTGACCCGTACTCTGAACTCCTACATGGACAAAGAGGACTACAGCAAGAAGGCCAAGTCTGCCGCCAGTGGCGACGACGTGCGTGAAGGTCTGATTGCCGTTATCTCCGTCAAGGTGCCTGACCCTAAGTTCTCCTCCCAGACCAAGGACAAGCTGGTCTCTTCCGAAGTGAAGACCGCGGTCGAACAGGCGATGGGTGAGAAGCTGGCCGACTTCCTGCTGGAAAACCCGGGCGATGCCAAGATCGTGGTCAACAAGATCATCGATGCGGCCCGTGCCCGCGAAGCGGCCCGCAAGGCCCGCGAACTGACCCGCCGCAAAGGCGCGCTGGATATCGCCGGTCTGCCCGGCAAGCTGGCCGACTGTCAGGAAAAAGACCCGGCGCTCTCCGAACTCTACATAGTGGAAGGGGACTCTGCTGGCGGTTCCGCCAAGCAGGGTCGCAACCGGAAGAACCAGGCCATCCTGCCGCTCAAGGGCAAGATCCTGAACGTGGAGAAGGCCCGTTTCGACAAGATGATCTCCTCCCAGGAGGTGGGCACCCTGATCACCGCATTGGGTTGCGGTATCGGTCGTGACGAGTACAACCCGGACAAGCTGCGTTACCACAACATCATCATCATGACCGATGCGGACGTCGATGGTGCGCACATTCGTACCCTGCTGCTGACCTTCTTCTATCGTCAGATGCCGGAAATCATCGAGCGTGGCTACGTCTACATCGCCCAGCCGCCGCTCTACAAGGTGAAGAAGGGCAAGCAGGAACAGTATCTGAAAGACGAAGATGCGCTGCTGCAGTACCAGACCGCCATGGCGCTGGACGGTGCGACCCTGCACGTCAACGAGTCTGCCCCGGCCATCGGTGGCGAGGCGCTGGAGCGTCTGGTCAACCAGCATCGCTCGGTGACTCACCTGATCACCCGCATGTCCCGCCGCGCGCCGGAAGCCGTACTGACCCAGCTGATCTATCAGCCGGAGCTGAACGAAGCGCTGCTGAGCAGCGAGAGCGATCTGCTGGCCTGGTGTCAGAGCATGGAAGCCGTGCTCAACGAGAGCAACCACGGCATCCAGTACCAGATGCAGGTACGCCACGACGAAGAGCGCCGTCTGTTCGTGCCGCACGCCGTGGTACGCCAGCACGGGGTCGACCGCGAATACCCGCTCAGCTACGACTTCCTGCAATCCTCCGAGTACCGTCAACTGGTCTCGTTGGGCAAGGAGATCGCCAACCTGATCGAGGAAGGTGGTTACATCAAGCGTGGCGAGAAGGTGAAGCCGGTCGCCAGCTTCGTCGAAGCGGTCGAGTGGCTGATGGGCGAAGGCAAGCGTGGCATCTACATCCAGCGCTATAAAGGGCTGGGCGAGATGAACCCGGACCAGCTGTGGGAAACCACCATGGATCCGGAAGCCCGTCGTATGCTGCGCGTCACCATCGACGACGCCGTCGGTGCGGACCAGCTCTTCTCCACCCTGATGGGTGATGCCGTTGAGCCGCGTCGTGATTTCATCGAGACCAACGCCCTGCGCGTGGCCAACCTCGACGTCTAATTCGGCGCTGTCAGCTCGATATAAAAAAGCCGCTCCCTGTGAGCGGCTTTTTGTTTTCCTGGTGAAGAAGGCTGCACGTTCCACGTGAAACATGGCTCCGTCTTGATGGTGCCGGCTCAGCCCAGTTCGGGGGCTGGGCAGTAGAGGCGCAGACGATGGCCATCCGGATCGAGCGCCATGCAGGTGTAGCCAAACTCCATCCGGGTCGGTGCCTGGATCAGTGTTAACCCGCGCGCCAGCCACTCGGTAGACAGGCGATCGACGGCGGCATCATCGGGGAGGGCGAAGGCCAGCTCCATGGCCCCGGCCGTTTGAGTCACGGCGGGCTCGACCGTGGCACTGGACCAGAGCGCCAGTCTGGCGCCCGATTCGAACACGAACATGGCAAAGGTGGGGGACTCCTCCACCGGTGGGCGTCCGAACAGCTCACGATAGAAGAGCGTGCTGCGAGCCGGGTTGGCAACATAGAGGATGGTGAACTGGGGGACTAACATGGTGATGCTCCTTGCTGATGAGATGGCGCATCGGCGCCGACCCCGTCAGCATGGCGCTGCCTGCTGTCAGTTTCTGTCAGCAATGAATCTGGGCTGCGGGATCTGCTGGCTGTCGCGCCACTCCTTGAGCAGCCGCTCCCGACTGCCAGGATAAGGTTCCGCCTCCAGCCGCATCGCGCTGATCCTGTCCACCCGAAAGTGGCGAAAGGCCTGGCGCAGCTCGCACCAGGCCACCAGTACCCGCACCTGGTCGAAGTAGCCGAGGGCACAGGGCCAGACAGTGCGCTCCGAACTCTCCTCCTTGAGATCCCGATAGCTCAGGCTCACCTTGCGCTGCTGGCGGATGGCGCTGCGCAGCGGAGCCTCGTCGACGGGGCAGTCACCGCGAGAGGTACCGATCAGCAGGGCACTGGCATGCAGCTGTTGGCGGTAGTCGGCGGGCAGCACGGCCTCTATCTTGGCCAGCGCGCTGCTGGCGGCTGTGCTGAGGGCATGATCGGCATGGGCCGCCACCCAGCGTGAGCCCAGTACCAGCGCATCCAGCTCCTCCTCGCTGAACATCAGCGGCGGCAGCATGAAGCCGGGGCGCAGCACATAACCGATGCCAGCTTCCCCCTCGATGTGGGCGCCCTGTGCCTGCAGGGTGGCGATATCCCGATAGAGGGTGCGCAGGCTGATGCCAAGCTGGCTGGCCAGCTCGCTGCCGGTGATGGCGTAGCGGTGGCCGCGCAGCAGTTGCAGCAGGGCCAGCAGGCGTTCTGAACGGGACATGATGTGGCTCCTCAAAATCTCCGTTCAGGGTGCCATGTTGTGACTGGAGGAGAAAGCCGAATGTGGAAAAGGCCTGCAACGGGCGGCGAGAAGATTTTTCGATCAGGACCCTTGAAAGCCGAAAGCGGGCCCCTATATAGATAACAAGGCCGGAACGCTCGACAGAGGTTTCGACCAGGCGCCCGTCCATCAGGAGGGCAAATAATCAGTTATCGCTCAAAAGAGGATAATACTATGCGCTCTATCGACTTTTCTCCGCTCTATCGTTCTGCCATCGGTTTCGATCGTCTGGCCAATCTCATCGAATCTGCGGCCAGCAATGGCAATGCCGGTTATCCCCCCTACAACATCGAGCAGCTGGGTGATAGCGACTACCGCATCAGCATGGCGGTGGCGGGCTTTACTCAGGAAGAGCTGGAGCTGAGCTTCCAGGAAAATCTGCTGACGGTGAAGGGCAACAAGCAGGCCGATAGCGAGCGCAACTACCTCTACCAAGGCATAGCCGAACGCGGTTTCGAGCGTCGCTTCCAGCTGGCTGACTATGTGCGGGTGAAGGGTGCCGATCTGAAAAACGGTCTGCTGCACATCGACCTGGTGCGCGAAGTGCCCGAGGCGATGAAGCCCCGCAAGATCGAGATCAACGGCTGATAGCCTGACCTCATTGAATTGATGACGTCTCCCGGGTGCCGATGATGGGCCCGTGGAGAAGTGAAACCTGTTGCTTATAGAAGGATAGGATTATGCGTAACCTCGATTTTTCTCATCTCTATTCCAACGCCGTCGGCTTCGAGCGGATGGCCCGTGAGCTGGAAGGTCTGTTCGAGCAGAAGACCGCCGCTTACCCCCCGTACAACATCGAAAAGCGCGATCACGACGGCTATCGCATCACGGTTGCTGTGGCCGGCTTCGAGCGCGAAGAGCTGGAGCTGGAAACCGAAAACGGCACCCTCAAGGTGAAGGGGCGCAAGGCCGCCGCCGATGAGCGCCAGTTCCTCCATCAGGGGATCGCCGAGCGCGACTTCGAGCTCGCCTTCAAGCTGAGCCAGCATGTGGAAGTGCAGGGCGCCAAGCTGGAGCATGGGCTGTTGACCATCGATCTGGCGCGCGAGCTGCCGGAGGCGCTCAAGCCTCGTGCCATCCCGATCGGCAAGCCCGATCAGCTGGCACTGCCCGGTTAAGAAAACCGGCGCGCAATAAACAAGAGAGGCCTGCATGTGCAGGCCTCTCTGTTTTTGTATCGCCGAACTGGCTTAGCCGGCGTAGAGGGCGTTGATCTCGTCGGCCAGGATGGCGATGCCGCGCCGCACCAGCTCCTCGCTCTGGGAGTAGTTGAGGCGGATGCACTCCTGGCTGTGACGCCACTCCGGGTCGTCGATGCCAGGGAAGAAGTAGTGGCCCGGCACGATCAGCAGGTTCTTCGCCTTCAGTCGCTCGTACAGCTCCTGACAGTGGATCGGCAAGCCCTCGAACCAGAGCCAGAGGAAGAGGGCGCCTTCCGGCTTGTGGATGTGGAAGCGCGGATCGGGGATCGCTTCGCGCAGCAGTTGCACCGCCAGCTCTGCCTTCTGCTGATAGAAGGGCTTCACCACCTGTTCGCTGAGGGCGATGATCTCGCCGCTCTCGATCATCGGGATGGTAATGGCGGGGCCCAGACTGCCCGGTGCCAGATTGATGATACCGCTCAGGTTGGTGATGGCCTGAATGATCTTCTCGTCGGCGATAACGATACCGCAGCGAGTGCCCGGCAGGCCGAGCTTGGAGAGGCTCATGCAGAGGATGGTATTGGCGTTCCAGAACGGCTTGGCCTCGCTGAAGATGATGCCCGGGAAGGGGACGCCGTAGGCGTTGTCGATCAGCAGCGGAATGCCCTTGTCGCGGGCAATCTGGTCGAGGTGTTCGATCTCTTCGTCGGTCAGCACGTTGCCGGTGGGGTTGGTCGGGCGGGAGACGCAGATCACCCCGATGTCGTCACCCACCTGCAGGCTCTCGAAATCCACGTGGTACTTGAACTGGCCATCGGCCAGCTTCTCGATGGTGGGCTTGTAAGCCACGAAGTAGTCGTCTGCCAGCGCCGAGTCGGCATAGCCGATGTACTCGGGGGCGAGCGGGAACAGCACCTTCTTCTTGCGGCCATCGGCAAATTCGCCCGCCAGCAGGTTGAACAGATAGAAGAAGGCGTTCTGGCTGCCGTTGGTCAGGGCGATATTGCGGGCCGAGATATCCCAGCCCAGCTCCTTGCTGAGCAGGGCCGCCAGCGCCTTGGTGAACCTGTCCTTGCCCTGGGGACCATCGTAGTTGGCCATCGCTTTGACCAGCTCGCCGTTGTCGAGCAGGCTCTTGGCCTCGGCCTGAAAGCGTTCCAGCATGGCGGGGATTGGGGCCGGATTGCCGCCACCCAGCATGATGGCGTCCGGATTGGTCAGCCCCTGATTGAGGTCATCCATGAGTTGGGTAATACCGGCGTGGCGAGTGAACTTCTCGCCGAACAAGGAAAATTCCATTCGGTGACAGATCCAGAGTCAGTTACGAAGATGTAGCACCATAGCTCAGTTTAAAAGCGGGTGTCGATCAAAATAACGGGACGTTCCACGTGGAACAACAGACAAAAATTAAGCGTGGTGAAAATGACTACTTGTTGGTTCAATCCTGACTACAGGATGTTTTCCAATTGGGGCTATTTATCATCTGAAAACAATTAATTTAAACAAAATCATGTCGTTATAGATGTGGCACAACAATTGGAATAGCTATCTGGTCATCTCAACCACACCGGAGCACACCAGATGAAAATCCTGATCGCAACCTTGATTGCCAGCAGCCTGAGCCTGAACGTGATGGCCGACGAGTACCCCAGACCCGAACTGGACAGCGCCAAGCTGGCGCAGGAGATAGCGGCCCAGCAGCAGCAGGCCTCCCATGCGGTGGTGGAGGAGGCGATCCACAACCTCAAGCCGCTGGCGCTGGAGACCCTGGTGGTGGAGGCGAGCTCGGCCGATGCGACTCACCCCGAGAGTTGAGATAGCGCAGCGGGGTCTGCCCCGTGTGTTGTCTGAAGAAGCTGATGAAGGCGCTGTCGCTGGCGAACTCCAGCGTTGCCGCTACCCGGCTGATGGGTTCGGCCTCGGCCAGCAGTTCCAGCGCCCGCAACAGTCGCCACTGCTGGCGCCAGGCCTGGTAGCTCATGCCGGTCTCTCGCATGAAGATGCGACCTATGGTCTTGTCACTGGCACCCACCCGTTCGGCCAGCCGGTTGAGCCGATCGGGCAGGGTGTCGCCCCGCTTCACTTCCTGCAGCCAGCCGGCCAGACGCGAGTCTGACGGCAGCGGTAACTGCCAGGATTCTCGCGGCGCTTGCGCCAGCTCCTCCTGCAACAGCGCCAGCGTGCAATGCTGCTCCGCTGCCGGCTTGTCCCACGGCCAGATCGCCATCCGCTCGATGATCTCCCGCAGCAGCGGGTTGACCGCCAGCACCGCCATTTCGGTCGGCAAGCCGTGCTCTGGCTGGAAGTAGAGGGAGCGATACGCCACCACCCCGCGCATCAGCACCCGATGGGGCAGGCCTGCCGGCAACCAGGCCGCTCGCGTCGGCGGCAGCAGGCAGACCTGATCGTCCAGCTCTATGGTCATGCAACCGGCCTGGGCGAACAGCAGCTGATGGCGCCTGTGCTGATGGCGGCCGGAGTCGTGCCAGCCGAGAGCGGAGGCGATCCCGATGGCGCTGCCATCGTGCTGATCCGGGTCAAAAGGGTGATCGGGAAGAATAAAGGCCATGTGTCCGATTATTGATGTTTATAGTCCTGCTTATTGTAATCGGACAATCGGCGTCACTCTAGAATGACGGCCTCTTGTGAAGGAGGTTTGTCATGAACAACAAGTTGCCACCGCTCTGGCTGGTGGTCGGATTGATGATGTTTCCGCAGATAGTGGAGACCATCTACAGCCCGGTGCTGACCCATATCGCCAGCCAGTTTCGGGTGAGCGAGGGGCAGGCATCCCAGACCCTGTCGGTCTATTTTCTGGCGTTTGCTGCGGGCGTGGTCTGCTGGGGCCGACTGTGCGATCTGGTCGGGCGGCGTCCCGCCATGCTGGCGGGGCTGATGACCTATGGCACCGGCACTCTGCTGGCATTGCTGGCCACTCAATTTGAAACCCTGCTGCTGGCCAGGGTCATTGCGGCCTTCGGCGCCGCCGTGGGCTCCGTGGTGACCCAGACCATGCTGCGCGACAGCTATCAGGGCAGCGATCTGGCGCGGGTTTTTTCGGTGATGGGCATCGCGCTCTCCCTCAGTCCGGTGCTGGGGCTGGTGAGCGGCGGCCAGCTGGCGAGCGGGTTCGGCTATCTCGGGGTATTCAGTGCACTGCTGGTATTGGCCGCCGGATTGCTGCTGGTCACTTGCTGGCAACTGCCGGAAACCCGGCCGGCCATCACCCAGCGGGCAGCGCTCTGGCCGCTGGCACAACGGATGGTGCGTGATGCAGCCTTGTGGCGCAGCGCCGCACTGGTGGCGCTGTTCAACACCATGCTGTTTGGCTACTACAGCCTGGCTCCCTTCCTGTTTGCCGGGCTGGGGTTGAGTGCGGGCGAGTTCGGTTACTCCGGCATCTTGCTGGCGCTGGCGACCCTGGGGGGCAGCCTGCTCAACAAGCGCCTGCTGGGGCGTGGCTGGTCGCCTTCCTCGCTGATCCGGCTTGCTGCCGCGTTGGCGCTGGGGTCCGGCTGGCTGGTGTGGGCCAGTCAGACTTCGCTCTGGTTCCTGCTGCCCATGATGGGGGTGGTAGTGGCGTTCGGGCTGGCGATCCCCAATGTGCTGAGCCAGGCGCTGCTGGCCTATCGGGAGGTGGCAGGCAGTGCCGGTGCCCTGTTCGGGCTCGGTTACTACCTGTTGCTCAGCCTGGGGTTGGCGGTTGCCGCCAGTTTGCAGGATCTCGGTCTGCTGCTCGGCGGCTGCGGTCTGTTGGCACTGTGCTGTGGTTGGCGTCGTTCCACGTGAAACATCAGCTGCCGATAAAGCGGTAACCGATGCCGGATTCAGTTTCGATCAGCGTGGGTTGCTGGGGATTATCTCCCAGCTTCTTGCGCAGGCTGGCGATGACGATGCGCAGGTAGTGGGTGTCTTCCTTGTGGCTCGGCCCCCAGATGTCGTTGAGCAGCTGGGTCTGCAGCACCAGCTTGCCGGGGTGGCACACCAGTGCCTGCAGCAGGGCGAACTCCTTGCGGGAGAGGGGCACCTCTTCTTCCCCCAGGGTGACCCTGTGGCTGCTGCTGTCCAGGGTCAGCCCGCACTGGGGGAAGTGGCGCTGCTCGCCGCTGCTGACCCCGGCCCGCTGGCGCAGCAGCACCCGGATGCGAGCCATCATCTCGCCGATGCCGAACGGCTTGCTCATGTAGTCGTTGGCGCCCGCATCCAGCAGTCGCACCTTCTCCTGTTCCGAATCCCGCGCCGACAGCACCAGTACCGGGTGCTGATGGTGCTCGCGAATGGCCTGCAACACCTGAATGCCGTCTCCGTCCGGCAGGCCGAGGTCCAGGATCACCAGATCGGGATTGAGGTGGCGATACTGCGCCAGCCCCTCGTTGACGCCGACCGCCTCGCTCACCTGATGCCCCTCGGCGATCAGGCTGATCCGCAAAAAACGGCGGATGGCCGCCTCGTCGTCGATGACCAGTATGTGAGCCATTCAGCCTCCAGCTGGATAGAGTAAAAATGTTCAGGCCGCGGCTGCATTGAGAGCCAGCGGCAGGGAGATGCGCATGCAGGTGCCGTTGCCGTTGGGGCCGGAAAATGCCCAGATGCGGCCACCGTGGGCCTCTATCATAGCGCGGGAAATGGCGAGGCCAAGCCCGGTGCCGCGGCTGCCGCAGTCGCCGACCGGCTGGGTGTAGAACAGATTGAAGATCTTGTCCCGATCCGACTCGGCGATGCCGACCCCGATGTCAATGATGTCGAGGATGAGATCGGGGTCCGCCAGCATCACCTTGAACTCGATGGGGGTGCCGGCCGGCGAGTAGCGGGAGGCGTTGTCGAGGATGTTGACCAGCACCTGCTCGATCAGGGCACCGTGCACATAGAGGCGGGGGATCTGCTGATCGAAGTGCACCAGCAGCTTGTGCTGGCGCCAGGAGGAGTCGAGCCGGCGGCGGGCGTTCTCCACCAGATCCGCCAGGTCGACCCAGTCCCGTTTCAGCTGGAAATCCGGCGAGCCGATGCGGGTCATGTCCAGCAGGTTCTGCACATAGCTGTGCAGGCGGCGCGCCTCGTCCTGCACCGAGTGCAGCAGCTCGCTACGGTCTTCGCTGCTGATCCGGTCACCATATTCCAGCAGGGTGCTGCCGGCCCCCATGATGGTAGCCAGCGGCGTCTTCAGATCGTGGGAGACCGAGGAGAGCAGGGCGGCGCGCATCCGGTCGGTCTCCGCCTGCAGCTGGCTGTCGGCCAGCCGTTCGTTGAGATCGATCCGGGCCAGCGCGGCGCGGATATCGGTGAGCAGGGCCTGCAGCTGATGCTCGGCCGAAGAGGCGAGCGGATTGGCCAGCACTATCCCCAGCACCAGTTCATCGCTGAGGTGGTGGTACTGGGCCTCGGCCGCGTTGAGGGTGGCGGTGTGGGCGCCGGCGCTCTGTTTCTGGGCCAGACACCAGTCGATGGCCGCCTTGTCGGTCTGCCCCGGCTTGTGCTGGGTCGAGCCGGCCCTGTGCTGGTAGTGCTGATCGAGGGCGAACACCGGCTGGCCCAGCGCCAGCGAGATGGCCTGGGATCCCTGTCTGAGCACCTCTTCCGGGCTGCTGGCGGTGGCCAGCCCCTGGCTCAGCGACAGCAGGGCATTGCCCAGTTGCTGGGTCTCGCGCAGGCCGATCAGCTGTTGGCGCTGACGGGAGGCGAGCCGCCCGGCCGTGATGCCGACGATCAGCAGCACGAACAGGGTGAGCAGATCGCTGTGGCTGGCCACGCTCAAAGAGAAGTAGGGGGCGGTGAACAGCAGATTGTGGCCGACGAAGCCCAGTACGGCGGCCAGGATGGCGGGCATCAGGCTGGTGGTGAGCGCGGTGGCCAGCACCCCCAGCACGAACAGCATGGGCAGGGAGGCGGGCGGCAGCCAGTGGGAGAGGCCCCAGACGGCGGCCGAGGTGGTCCCCATGATGGCCACCGCCAGCAGGCTCTGGCGAATGTCCTTGGGGTGGAGCGGCTGCAAGCCCAGGCTGGGCTTGCGCTTCTCGGTATCCACCAGCGTGATCTCGAGTCCTTGCGCCTGCTTGAGCAGGTGTTGCACCAGCGAGCGACGCCAGGGGGCCTTGTGGGGTTTGCCCAGCAGCAGTTGCGACACCTGCTGCTGCTCGGCGGTCTCCAGCAGGGTGTCGGCCACCGCCGGGCTGGAGAGGGTCAGCACCTTGGCCCCCAGCTGGGAAGCGAGCGCCAGTGCCTGCTCCAGCTCGACCGAACGCTGCCCCTTGCTGTCGATGTGCACCACCAGCCAGGGCAGCTGGCGGCGCTGGGCGAAGCGGTGACCGTAGCGCACCAGGGCGGCGCCGTGCTGATCGCCGAGGCAGACCATCAGCTTGCCCCGCAGCGGCAGAGTGGTCTTGCCGGCCGCCTGCCACTGCAGTTGCAGATCCCCCTCAACGTGGCTGGCGGCGGTCTGCATCGCCAGCTCGCGCAGGGCTGTCAGGTTGTTGAGGGAGAAGAAGGACTGCAGGGCGGCCTTGGCCTGATGGGGCACATAGACCTTGCCCTCCTTGAGGCGGCCGAGCAGCTCCTTGGGGGGGAGGTCGATCAGCACCAGGCTGTCGGCTTCCAGCAGCACCTGATCCGGCAGGGTCTCCTTGACCCTGACCCCGGTCAGCTGCCACACCAGATCGTTGAGGCTTTCCAGGTGCTGCACGTTGAGGGTGGTGTAGACGTCGATGCCGGCGCCCAGCAACTCCTCCACATCCTGCCAGCGCTTCTCGTGGCGGCTGCCGGGGGCGTTGCTGTGGGCCAGCTCGTCCACCACGGCGATGGCGGGCTTGCGGGCCAGCAGGCCGTCCAGATCCATCTCCTCCAGCCGCTGCTGGCGGTGCAGGTGCAGCTTGCGCGGCTGGATGGCGAGCTTGTCGAGCAGGGCCAGGGTCTCCTGGCGGCCGTGGGTCTCCACCACCCCGATCAGGATGTCGACCCCCTCCTTGGCCTGTTCCCGCACCGCCTGCAGCATGGCGTAGGTCTTGCCGACGCCGGGGGCGGCACCGAGAAACACCTTCAGCTTGCCCCTGTGCTCCTGTTCCAGGCTCGCCAGCAGGGCGTCCGCCCTCACCTCATCACGCATCCCCGTGCTCCCGTTGCATCGGCCGAACCGCGGCCGTGACCTCATTGCTCATGCTTGTCCCCGTTGTCGAAAGGGAGCCTGTCCCGAACGGCAAGGAGCGCCCTCAGGCGCCCTTTTGATGATCGAGTTGCAGGTTCAACTGGAGAATGTTGACCACCTGCGGGCCAAGGATACCAGCTTGTGCCGCCGACTTGACCTGCTCCGTCAGCTGAACGGGATCCAGCCCGCGTTGCCCGGCGACCCGCTCTACCTGAGCCAGGGCTGCATCGATCGGCAGATGGGGATCGAGGCCGGAGGCGGAGCGGGTCAGCAGGGCGGGGACCCTGGCTTCCGGCTGCGCCCTGGCCGCCGCAGCGGCAAACTCGGCCCGCAGCGGCGAGCTCATCCCTAGGTTGCTGGCACCTCCGCCTATGGTGGCGAAGTCGCTGGCGGAGGGGCGGGAGTGGAAGTAGTCGGCCCGCTCGAACTTCTGTGCCAGCAGGGCGCTGCCGACCACCTGCTGTTTGGCGTTGGTGAGCAGGCTGCCGTTGGCCTGCCAGGGGAAGAGCAGCTGGGCCAGCCCGGTGACTGCCAGCGGATACGCTACCCCCAGCAGCAGGGTCAGGGTCAGCAGGGTTCTGATTGCGATCATGTTTCTTTGCTCCAAAAGATTGATGGGGTACAAGCCATGCCTGCACCCCGCTATGTAGTTACACCAGCCCCAGGCCGGTGATGACCAGGTCGATCAACTTGATACCTATGAAAGGCACTATCAGGCCGCCGACGCCGTAGATCAGCAGGTTGCGGCGCAGCAGGCTGGCGGCCGAGCCCTGCAGGCTGACCCCGCGCAGGGCCAGCGGCACCAGCGCGACGATGATCAGGGCATTGAAGATGATGGCCGACAGGATGGCGCTCTCGGGGCTGCCCAGCTGCATCAGATTCAGCACTCCCAGCTGCGGATAGGCGGCGATGAACAGGGCCGGCAGGATGGCGAAATACTTGGCCACGTCGTTGGCGATGGAGAAGGTGGTCAGGGCGCCGCGGGTCACCAGCAGCTGCTTGCCCACCAGCACCACGTCCAGCAGCTTGGTGGGGTTGGAGTCGAGATCCACCAGGTTGCCCGCCTCCTTGGCGGCCTGGGTCCCCTCGTTCATGGCCAGCCCCACATCGGCCTGGGCCAGCGCCGGTGCGTCGTTGGCGCCGTCCCCGCACATGGCGACCAGCCGGCCGTCGGCCTGCTCCTGACGGATGTAGGCCAGCTTCTTCTCCGGTGTCGCCTCGGCGATGAAGTCATCCACCCCGGCCTCGGCGGCGATGGCGGCGGCGGTTAGCGGGTTGTCACCGGTGATCATCACGGTGCGGATCCCCATGTGGCGCAGGATCTGGAAGCGGGCCTTGATGCCCGGCTTGATGATGTCCTTGAGGAACACCACTCCCAGCAGCTTCTCGTGGGTACAGACCAGCAGCGGGGTGCCGCCCTGGCGGGCGATGTTGTCCACCGATTTGAGGATGAGCTCGGGCACCGCCTTGCGATCGAGCGAGAGGTAGCGCAGCACCGCATCCACCGCCCCCTTGCGATAGTGATGGCCGTTGCGATCCAGCCCGCTCAGCCGGGTCTCGGCGCTGAAGGGGATGAGGATGTCGCTCTCCAGCTGGCTCGGTCTGGTGTGGCTCTTGCCCGCCAGGGTCAGGATGGATTTGCCCTCCGGCGTGTTGTCACCGAGCGAGGCCAGCATGGCGGCCTGGGCCAGCAGGGAGGGGTCCACGCCGGGGGCCGGGATCAGCTCGTCCGCCATCCGGTTGCCGAAGGTGATGGTGCCGGTCTTGTCCAGCAGCAGGGTGCGCACGTCGCCGGCGGCCTCCACCGCCCGGCCCGACTTGGCGATCACGTTGAGCTTCACCAGCCGGTCCATGCCGGCGATGCCGATGGCGGAGAGCAGACCGCCGATGGTGGTCGGGATCAGGGTGATGAACAGCGCCAGCAGATAGAGTCGGGGCACCTGGGTGCCGTTGTAGTCGAGGAACCAGGGCAGGGTGGCCACCACCAGCAGGAAGATCAGGGTCAGCCCCACCAGCAGGGCATCCAGCGCCATCTCGTTGGGGGTCTTCTGCCGCTTGGCTCCTTCCACCAGCGCAATCATGCGATCCAGCGTGCTTTCGCCCGGGTTGTTGCTGATGTGCACCCAGATCTGGTCGGAGACGACGGTGGTGTTGCCGGTCACGCCGCTGCGGTCGGTGCCGGACTCGCGGATGACGGGGGCGGATTCGCCGGTGATGGCCGCCTCGTTGACCGAGGCGATGCCGGCGACCACTTCGCCGTCGGCCGGGATCATCTCGCCGCTGCGCACCAGCACCAGATCGCCCTTGAGCAGGCTGGTGGCCGGTACCCATTCGCCCTTGTCATCCTGTGGGCTGGTGACCCGACGAGCCTTGAGCTGGCTCATGCCGGCCTTCAGGCTGTCGGCCCGCGCCTTGCCACGCCCCTCGGCCAGGGTCTCGGCGAAGTTGGCAAACCAGAGGGTGAGCCAGAGCCAGGCGGTCAGCTGCCAGGCCAGCGATGGGGCAACGCCGGAGAGCGGCTGCCCCAGCAGCGACTCCAGGGTCGCCATCACGGCCGCCAGCCAGAGGGTGAACAGGATGGGGCTGCCAAACAGCGCCCTGGGGTTGAAGCGATAGAGGGCTTCCACCATGGCCTGCAGGATCTGTGATTTCTGTTTCTTGCCCTTCACCTGAATGGTGTCGGTGCTCATTGAAGCGGACTTGCTCATTGGAAAGCTCCCTGCATCGAATAGTTGGTCACGCAGATCAGTCGGATGTGCAGCATCAGAAGGCACCTCCCAGCAGGCTCAGGTGTTCCGCCACCGGGCCCAGCGCCAGTACCGGCAGGAAGGAGAGACCCCCCATCAGCAGCACGGTGACGATCAGCAGGGTGATGAAGAGCGGGCCGCTGACGGGGAAGTCCCCCTCGCTTCGCTCCTGGCGCGGGGCACGGGCCAGCTGGCCGGCGATGGCCAGCACCGGAATGATGTAGCCGAAGCGGCCGAGCAGCATGGCCAGCCCGATGGCGATGCACTGCCAGCTGTCGGCTGCGGCAAAGCCGGCGAAGGCGGAGCCGTTGTTGCCGGCGGCCGAGGCGTAGGCATAGATCAGCCGTGACAGACCGTGGGGGCCGTCGTGACCGATGACGGTGGCGGAGTCCGGCATCAGCAGGGTAATACCGCCGATCACCAATACCCCGACCGGCATCACCAGCATGCTGGCGACCACCCATTTCATCTCGGTGATGCCGAGCCGCTTGCCCAGATAGGTGGGGGTGCGCCCCACCATCAGGCCGCACAGGAACACGGTCAGCAGCACGAACAGCATCATGCCGTAGATGCCGGCCCCGACGCCGCCGAACACCACTTCACCCAGCAGCATGTTGATCATGGCGACCATGCCGGCGAGCGGGGCGAAGCTGTCGTGCATGGCGTTGACCGAGCCGTTGGAGGCGGCGGTGGTGGCCACTTCCCAGATGCTGGACAGCACGGGGCCGAAGCGGCTCTCCTTGCCTTCCCAGTTGCCGGCTTCGCTGGTGAGGTGGGCGAGGGCCGGATCCGGTTTCAGCTCCTGACCGATGGCGAGGCAGAGCCCCAGCACCAGCATGATGGTCATGGCGATGAGGATGGCGCGACTGTGAGCCAGATCCTTCACGTAGCGACCCAGGGTGCAGACCATGGCGGCGGCCAGCGTCAGCAGGGCGACCATCTCCAGCCAGTTGGAGAGGGCGGTGGGGTTCTCGAACGGATGGGCCGAGTTGATGCCGAAGAAGCCGCCGCCGTTGGAGCCGAGCTGCTTGATGGCGATCTGGGAGGCGGCCGGGCCGAGCGGCAGCAGCTGCTCCTGGCCTTCCAGCGCGTGGAACGGCAGGTAGGCCGACAGGCTCTGGGGCACCCCCTGCCAGACCAGCAGCAGCGCCAGGATCAGCGCCATCGGCAGCAGCACGTAGAGACAGAAACGCACCAGATCCTGCCAGAAGTTGCCGAGGTGGGTGGTCTGCTGGCGGGCGATGCCGCGAAACAGGGCGATGGCGACGGCAGCGCCGGTGGCGGCGGAGACGAAGTTCTGGGTGGTGAGCCCCACCATCTGGCTGAAGTAGGAGAGGCTGGCTTCGCCGGAGTAGGCCTGCCAGTTGGTGTTGGTCATGAAGCTGACCGCGGTGTTGAAGGCGAGTTGCCAGTTCAGCCCGGGCAGCTGCTGCGGGTTGAGGGGCAGCAGCCCCTGCGCCAGCAGGATCAGGAACAGCAGGCCGAAGCCGGCGCCGTTGAAGGCCAGCAGGCTGAGGGCGTAGGACTTCCAGTCCTGCTCGCGCCCGTCCGTGCCGCAGCAGGCCAGGGTGGCGCGCTCAAGCGGGGCCAGCCAGCGACTCTTGCCTTCAAATACCCGATACAGGTAGTTGCCAAGCAGAGGCGCCGGCAGCAGCACCAGCAGCACGAACGCGACGGGATAGATGATCTCTTGCCACATATCCGGTTCCTCACTCATGGGTGCGCGCGAGGGCGCACAGCAGATAACCCGCGAGGGCGAGGACCAGCAGCAGATATAGCCAATTCATAACGACTCCGTTGAGGTAATTAGCGTCAGGGATCGATGCATATCCGTGTCGATCCCATAGGTCTTATTGACGCTGAAAGGGTATGTAAAACGGGCGTAAAGGCGCCATAAAGCCCGATTTGGCTGGCGTAAAATCGGCGTAAAAATGAAGGGATGGGCAGTGGGATGGGTGGGGCGCGATCAAAAAACCCGGCTTAGGCCGGGTTTGGTAGCAATTGACTGAGGCTGGTCTGATAGTGACAGGCCAGCTTCAAACATGCTTATCGCATCGTCACAAACTACCTACACAGATTGACTATGAAATAAATCTGGAAATCGTTGTATGGTAGGGCTTAGTGGCCTTTTCCAGA
>NZ_JAPCIV010000051.1:0-30879 GCF_027707585.1 Aeromonas sp. QDB39
GTGTTTCATGATCCGGCTGTCCGGATCGGTGAAGCTTTCCTGATCACGGTCATCCGGCACACCAAACTCGCGTTTGTACGAGCCACCGCCCTTGTCCGAGCCATCCGGATGGCGAGGCCGGCGGCCATCGTCTTCGCTGCGCCCCCGGGCCTGGTCCGCTTCACGCTGGCGCGCTTCCAGGCGCGCCTTTGCCGCCTGGATCGCCTCCAGGCGCTTCTCGCGGCGAGAAATCTCGGCAGGAATGTCCAGCTCCGGCTCGTTACGCTCCTGGTCGTCGGTAGCCTTGGCGCGATCAAGCAGCGCCTTGATCTCGCAATGCAATTCGTCCTCGGCCGGCTTCATGCGCTTATAGCTCATCGCCTTGTGGTCGCCATGTTTGGCGGCTTCGTATTCAGGTTCTTTAGAGAGATCCTTTAGATCGCCGTTCCTCACTACTGCCGGGAAGTCTCCCCAGGGAGCACGTTCGGCCTTATGTTCGGTCATGGTTTCAATCCCGGTCAGCGTCCCATATAGCCCCGAAACCTGCCAGGTGGGCCAAGATAGACCAGGCACCATAAGCAATAGGGCTAGGGTTGGTTTTGCTCACCCAACGCCTGAAGGTTCGGGTTCCCTTTCCGCTGCCTCTCTCACCAGGCAAACCAACGAGATCAGCGACATCAACGCCACTGAGAGGCTTACTAAGCCCTTTTCGTTGCCTAATCAGCTCCAACACCTCTTTGATTTCATCGGCGGTTGGAGCCTGCCAATCTTCAGCGAACGGCCTAAGCGTTTCAGGTCTAATCATGCGATAAATCCTCAAATAGCCCCGGTCAATGCCGGGGCTTTTTTATCAATGGGTAACGGTCGCGGCGGCCTCCCGATACGCCTTCAGTTCAATCAAGAGCAAGCCAAGCTCCCGCATCTTCATGCGCGGCATATGAACGGGGCGGCGGGCCGTCAGAGCGTCGCCAATGTGTTTTGCAAGTGATACAATATCCGTATTCATCGCGTTTATCCTCAAATTGACCGGTGAAAGCCCCTGTGATTGGTTGCAGCCATACCAGGGGCACCATTTCTTTTTCTACCTATGCACCTCCTTTAAGAGCCCCGGCCATCACCGGGGCTTTCTGTTGCTAGTCTATTGCGGCCAAGATGGCCTCTTTTTCGTCATGCTCACAAGCCCAATCCCGCAAGCTGTGATACAGCCTTGAAAACCGCTCCTGGTCAGCGCCTTCTGTGTGAAATGACAGATGGCTATAGAGGTAGAGGCAAGCGGTAATCCCGGCAGCATCGGCGCTCATTTGGCCACTAAAGTAGTTCATGGCCTCGATGTTCAGCATTTCATCACGACGCCCAGGAGCCATATAAAAGCCGCCGTTCGACAGCTCCCACATAAGCCAATAAGCCCCGCGATACTCGCGGCAGAGCCCTTTCATTTGCTGGTAAAGCATCGACTCGAAAACCACATAGAAACGGCCTACATAGCGGGGCATTGCAGCCATACGGCGAGGGGTGGCGACCAGGGAGCAGATCAGGGGATTAAGTTCTGTTTGCATCATCGGAGTTCTCCGGTATTGACCGTGGCGGGTGCCCGGCCTTCTGAGATATATAATAGGCCATTTTGGCCTATTGTGTCAAGCGGGTACAATAAAAAATAGGCCAAATCGGCCTACTTTTTTTCTCTCCAACTGAGCCACATTTTATTCAGCTCCAGGCTGCGGGCTGGCCAATCTGGCAGATTCACCGCATGGGCGCGGTAGTTGATCCGAGTATTCAGAGTGCAACGGGGAAAGGGGTTGGCCACCTTGCAGTAACGATAAAACAGACCGACGAGGCGAGCACCGTAACGATCACGCTCCCAGGTCAAAACGTTGTGCATATGCTCGCGGCGTTCGCGTATCCATTCTCGATAGAGTTGGTGAAAGGTGCGGTTAGCTGTGTGGATCATCGGAGTTCTCCGGTATTGACCGTGGCGGGTGCCCGGTCTTCTTAATTAAGATTATAGGCCAAAATGGCCTACTATGGCAAGAAAAAGCGCGCTCTACGTTAAAAAAATCACGTAGTCGCGGGGGATTGCCGCCAAGATTTCGCATAGCGTCGCCTGATTTCGTACGTACGAAATGGGCCACCTGGTCGAGCTGCTGCCGATGCCTGGTGAGTTGGCCACCTGGTTGATTTCCTTCTGGCGTCCAGATCTGAACTTGGCCACCTGGTCGAGCTGCTGCCGGTGCCTGGTAAGTTGGCCACCTGGTTGATTTCCTTCTGGCGTCCAGATCTGAACTTGGCCACCCGGTCGAGCTGCTGCCGGTGCCTGGTAAGTTGGCCACCTGGTCGAACTGCTGCCGGATCTAAAGGTGGAATATTAAGCAGGTAGTGATAGACTGAGATCCAGCATGGCTATACGCCTGCTAACCCCTCAAAAGAAAGCAGCCTCTAGGGCTGCCATCCGTTACGAAATCTCACTCACTTTGAAATAGCCATCTAAACGGCTTTACACCTGGCCGCCTGAAGGGCAACCGCTGAGGCTTCGCCATTAGTAATAGGGGAGGGACTTGTCTCACTGTTTTGTTGAGGTGAAGGCTTGCCCAGGCGATACCATTTAGCCCGGCTCATGCCCATAGCTTCCCAGGGCTTTTGCCTGCTCAATGAGTTGGCTTCATAGGCTTCACGCTCAAGCTGGCCAGCGGCGCGGCGACGTTCTTCATCACGCAGTCTATCGCGCTCTCTGCGGCGCTTCTGAGCCTCGTCAGTGCTGATAATCGTCTTCAGTTGCTCTTGTTCTTGCTGTGAGATCTGGAATAGGTTGATCAGCGTGTCGTTTTTGGGCGTGTATAGCGGTGCAAACGACTTTCCGCCGAACTCGACACGTTCCCCAGCCTCATAGGATTTCGCCTTGCTGTAGAGCGTCATAAGCTCTTTGGAGCGGTAAGACCAACGAGTATCCAGCTCGGAGGAAAGAGCGGCGGCCTCATGGTACATCTGGGCGCTGTTTGTTGCCCCGGAGAGAAGGAGAAAGTTAAGACGCCAGAAAAGATGCCTCATTCGCTCGCCTTCGTTGATTCCACCTCTGAGCTGGCCCAACTTGCGTAGGTCTTCCAGGGGGAACCGCAGAATTCGGAAAAAATCGTACGCTAAGCTAAGGAAGGTCTGAAAAAGCCCCCGCTCGAGAAATGCATCCCAGCAACCATGCGGGTTACAGAGCGGTGATTTCGCGAAACATGGGCTTTTTCAGAGCTTCCTTAGCGTTACGATAAAGCTAGCATGGAAACGATAGGTGCAAGCAAGTTAAGGGTTGCATCGCGCATGTCAATCTAGGCTATACCTCAACTGGGCGTCAGTCGGCTCACTGGCATCGCGTCAGACTAGGGCCGCTTTCTGCATTATCTGACGCCTAAACGTCAAACTCTATGGCCTCAACCTGACAGGCCGCATGCTTAGCGTACGATTTTGTCCGTTTTCTCTACCGTCCCCATCCAGGGGCTGATCGGTCGCCAGCGCGACCAGAACCGGCTTGAGGTTATCATTCGTGCAGCGGACTCCTGATACTGTTCGTTCAATAGACGACTGCACAACAGCCTTCAAACCGCGTTGTCTGGTGCAGTCGTCTTCTGAAAATGACAAAAACCGCCCCTTGCGGCAACTGTCCAACAAACCACCGTTTGCTGAACACTTGCCGGGTTACGATGAAACACCAACAAATGCCGCTCACTGCCTGCCCTGCCACGCCTTCACGGCCTCGGCCTGCGCCTGTGCCGCATATCCTTCATCGAGACTGCCGAAGGTGTCCGCCGCTACCTCGTCCATTAGGGTCTGCAAGGCCGTGTCGGCACTATCCGCTTGCGCAACAAGTTGGGCCTGTCGGCGGGCTTCCATCGCTGCCTCGGCGGCTTGCAAGTCCTCTCGGTCTTGCAGTTCCTCCACGATGTTTTCGCGCCAAGTCGCATCACTGCCCGCCTCGTTGCATAGCTCGCTGAGACGCTGCGCGGCATCCTCTGAACGAGCAAAAAGCCGCGCACATCGCAGGATGCGGGCGGCTTCTTCCGGGTTGCCTCTGGCTTGGTCGAACAAGAGCATTTCGCCCACGGCGGCGAGGGCTTCAAGCTCAAGCTGCTTGTCGTCGCCGCTCATTTCGCGTGCGCCTTGTGCGCCTCAACGTAGGAGCGCAAAACAGCATTCATGCGCGACTGATAACGCTTGCCGGTGTGCTTGAAGAACTCCAACACTTCGGCATCAATGCGCAGCGTGATTTGCTTCTTGGTGTGGGGCAATTGCTCCGCTGCCTTCATCCAGACAGCATCAGGCAGATAGGGTGCATCGCTATAGTCGATCTGCTCATCCGGCATCGAGGCCACGGCATCCAGTCGCGCCTTCTGCTCGGCGCTCAACTGTGGCGGCTTCTTGAGGTCAAGAGTTCGCTTCACGATATTGCTTTCTTTCGTCGGCATTTGCTTTCCTCGCAGAGATAAGGCGGATGGTTTCCTCGTGTCGGACGGTGTAGACCACATACAGGACAGCCGAGTAGGCAAGCCCAATCGTTGCCCAACGATCTTCCCCGTAGTCCTCGCGTCCGTCGTAGGCTTCAACCCGCCCGGAGTCGTAAAAAACAAGCTCGGCATCCTCGAAGGAAACGCCGTGCTTTTTCAGGTTTCGTGCCGCTTTATCGGCGTCCCATTCAAGTTCCATTGTGTTCTTATTGTAGCGTCTTTTTGTAGTTACATCAAGTCTTATCGACTCATGCCGGGTGAGTTGTCGCGCTCGATCTTCTGCGCCTTGGCCTGCTCCTGCTGGCGTACAGGCTCGCGCCCTTCCAGCTTCTCCCACTGCTGGCGGTACTTCCCAAGCTCGGCGGCTTGCCGGTCGCCTGCGGCGCTGTAGGCATAGCGGGCGGTGCGCTGCGCGTAGTCGTTCCAGTCGCGCCCCTCGTCCTTCTGCCGGGTGGCCGGGGCGCACTGGCGGATAGCGCCCTCGATGGCGGCTTGATCGTGGCCGGTAACGCGCATCCGCACGGCAATCATGGAATCCACGCGGGACAAGTCCACCTCGCCGCCACGCTGCCGCTTGATCACGTCGCGGTAATGCCGCTGGTAAGCGTCGATCGCGCTGCCGCTGGCCGCTGCAAGCTCCAAGGCGGGCTTGGCTTTGCTGCGTTCTGGCTGCTGCGCCTTCAAGGCGGCCTGACGCTGATACTCGGCGTCGATCTGGCTGGACAGGGCCAGCGCCTTGACGCACTCGCGGCGCTCGGCCTTGAGCAAGCGCACTTCGGGATAGCTGCCGTCCTCGCGCTGGTGCTTGGGCTTGCGATTCTCGTAGCCGGGTGCGCGGTGCGGGTGGATGGCTCCCGATAGCTTCGGGTCGCCGTATTCACGGTTCAGGGCATCGCTCAGCCGGTTGCCCACGTCCTTGTCGTGGGCCGTCCCCAGCTTCGGCACGGTGATGATGGCCTGATAGTTGCCGGGGCTTGATTCCAGCACAACGGCGGGCCGGTAGCCGTCACGGATAAGCCGCTCCAGCTTCTCCCGGTTCATGTCGTCGATGAGGATGTGATGCTTCTTGTCCGATAGTGGCGTGTAGTAGAGGTTTTCGCCCCGGCGCTGTAGGCGCAGCATCTCCGGCGTGCGCTGCTCGATCTCCTGCGGCGTGAAGCCCCGCGTGATGCCGTCCTTCTTGTCGAGGATGAAGGTTTGCTTCCTTCCGTCTGCCTGCATCTTGATGGACGTTACCCGGTAGCGCTCCGCGCCTACCGCTTCCGCGTACAGCTCAAACTGCTTTAGCTGCTCCGATTTCATCGCCTGCGCCCTCTCCTGCTGTATCCGCTGCCGCTCCTGCTGGATGCGCTCCTGAAGCTCAGGATTCGTGATCTTGAAACCGTGCTCTGCTGCTAACTTCGCGCACATGGCCTTGTATTCGTCGTTCCCGGTTACGGTGAAGCTGCCCCACTTCTGCGCCGATAGCTGCAAGGCGGCAAGCGTGCTGTCCCGGTTGCGCCAGTCGTGAATATCGATGCTTTTTCCCTTGTCCACGAAAGACACACCCCCGCCCGCCCCCGCTTCTTCCTTCCGGCTGTAATGCACCTGCTGGCCCACGATTTCAGGCTGATAGGCGCGGATGTCTCGCGGCGTCGGCGGCTCGCCGCTCGCGCCCTCGATGCGCTGCGGCTCGCTGGCGCGGTGCCGCCACTGCTCGGCAAGCTCCGGGCTTTTCTGCATCCGCTGCCACTGCTCCAGGTCGGGATAGGGCCGGAACTGCTGCCGGTGCTGCTCGCGCTGCTTCTGGTGCTTCTCTTTCAAGGCTGCTTTCTCTGCGGCCTGCTCGGCGGCAATCACGCTGCGCATGGCGTTGAGCACTTCGCCCTTACCCTTCCAGTTGCCGCGCATGAGTTCATCGCGGCGGGCTTTCTGCTGCTCGGCAATCTGCTTGCGCTCCTGCTCCTGCCGCTTGTCCAGTGCCAGCTTGGCCGCGTTCTTTTCCGCGTAGTGCGCCTTGCGCCCGGTGATGTAATCCTTCCATCCCGGCACGTCTGGCTTGATCGGCTCTGGCTCGCGCTGTGCTACCTGCTGACGCTGCGGCGGCGGCTGGTAAGCTCCGAGTCGCTTTTGTAACTTGGATAGGCTCGCGTCCCGGTCTGCGCTGCTGGCCTTCACGCCAACATCACCGACAAAGAGCGTCGCCCCGCTGCCTGTTTTCTCGTAGCGCATCCCCTTGGCTGCTAACTCGCGGTGCAACTGCTCCCACGTCTGCGCCTTTTTGATGATCGGTGCGCCGTCCTCAATGGCGATGCGTTCGGCGGATTTCTCCCCGGTGCGGTTTTCCATGTCGCGCTTCGGCTGGGCTGGCTGGCGCGGCTTGTCCTTGTCGATGTGCTCCCGGCCTAACTCACCATTCTCCAACACCTGATAACGCCCGTTCTGCTCACGCTGCCAGCCTTGTGCGTTCTCGATTCGTGCTATCGCCTTGTGCGCTGCCTCAATGTCGAAGCCGTTATTGATCTTCACCACCTTGAGCGTTTCAGGATGCACGCGGTTGATGGCAAGGTGCAGGTGCAAGTTGTCCGTGTCGGCGTGCAAACCATAGATGGCTTGATGGTCTTTAACACCTAGCTCATCCATGAAAATGCTTACCGCTTCTTCGACCTGCTCCGGGCTGGGCTGCTCGCCTTCTCGCCAACTCAGGACATAGTGATTGATCGTGTCCTTGCTTCGCACTGCCTCTTGTGACAAGGCAATCATTTCTGCCGTCTGGCTCTGTGGTTCATCGGTGATGAATCCACGCGCCCCGGCATGGATGCACTTCTCCTGCGAGTTCTCACGCTCCGGCTCGCGGATGTAGTCGGTTAGGCGAGAAACGCGAACCGCCTTGCTTGCTGCCTTCTGCGGGTTCTTAACCTTCTTGACGATCACGGCTCAGTTTCCCGATGTAGGCTTTCAGGGCCACAAGTGCCCCGGCTGTGTCCTTGTTGTAAATGCCTCCGCTTTCGTTGTGGATGTGCTTGAGCAATCCACCGATGCGCCGCAGCTCCTTGAGCATCACAGCGTCAGCGTTGGCAATGATCGGCCTGCCGAAGTAGCGGCGGCGGACAAGCTCGGACATGCTCAACCCGGCAAGGTCGGCATCCTCTTTCAAGCGGGCCTTCTCCGCTGCGGTCAGCCGTACATTGATAACGGCGTCCAGCGGTTCCGGCCCCTGCGTTTCAAATGGCATCGTGTCTCCTTCTCGCCGGGGCGGGGGGCGGGGTGTGTCTTGGACAGTAAGAAGCGAGAGCGCCGCACTGTCCGGGGTCAAGGGGATACCCCTTGCAGGATAAGCCAGACCGTGAGAAGCGAAGCGCCGAATGGGCAGGCGTCCGTTGGAACCACGTGGCGAAGCCATGTGTGTTACAACGGTCATCCTGTATTGCTCATCCGCTCTACTATCGTATCAGCAGTTTAGGTGCACGGGACGCACTTTGCAACAAGCACAAATGGCGCTATGCTGTCAACTCCGCAACAAGTAAGCAAAGGAGTTAGCACGATGAAGCATACGACAGAACAGCTAGAGGCTATCGCTGCAAAGCTGCGAGAGATGCCGCCAGTCGAGAAAAAGAAGCAAGAGCACAGCAAGCAAGATGCCGTGCGCATACTCTCGAAGGAAATCGCCTTGTTGCAAAAGCGTGGATACACGCTTGACCAGATTTCCGAGACGCTGCGCGGTGAAGGTCTGAGCATCGCAACTCCAACACTCAAGAGCTACTTGCAGAGAGCAAAGCCAGCGAAAAAAGCTCCGGTGCACGCACCGGGAGACACACCCCGCCCCCGCCCCGCCGTCAAGAAGCCTGCGGATACATCAAAGGCGACATTCACCCCGAAACCTGACAGCGACGACATTTAAGGAGTAAGCAACATGGCGAAAAGCATTTACCTGATCGGTGGCAGCAAGGGCGGCGTTGGCAAGTCGCTTGTCACGATGGCAACGGTTGATTACCTGCAAGAGCGCGGCGAAAGCGTCTTGCTGATTGAGTCTGACACCTCTAACCCGGACGTATGGAAAGCCTATAAAGAAAGCACGGAAACGGAGCTTATCAATCTGGATGAGGCGGACGGATGGATTCAGCTAGTGAACTTGTGCGATAGCAAGCCGGATAGCGTCGTGGTAATCAACACGGCAGCACGGAATAACAAGGGCGTGAGCGCCTACGGTGAAACACTGAATAGCACGCTTGAAGAACTCAAGCGGAAGCTGGTCACGCTGTGGGTGATTAACCGCCAACGGGATAGCCTCGAACTGCTCAAGGAATACATGGACGCAATTCCGAATGCGGATGTTCATGTGGTACGCAATGGACACTTCGGGGAAGAAAATAAGTTCGAGCTTTACAACGGCTCCAAGCTGCGCACGGCGGTAGAGGAACGCGGCGGGAAATCGGTGACATTCCCGGACATGGCCGACCGTGTGAGCGATGACATTTACAGCAAGCGCATGAGCATTGCGGTAGCACTCAAGGAATTGCCCATTGGCAACCGTGCGGAGCTTACGCGGTGGCGCAACGAGGCCAAAAAGGTATTGGAGGCCGTAGTCCATGAGTGACCTAGACGACAGCTTTGCAAAGCTGCTCGGCAGGCAACCTAGTGACGCGGAGCGGCAAAGTCTTTACCGGGTTCGGGATGCACTCGGCCTGAAAAACAATGATGCGCTGTGGCTGGTGCTCATGGCCTTGCAACACTACCAAGGCCAGTATGAGAAGTTCCCGCAAGCGATAGCACAAGCAGCCAAAGATACCTTGGTCAATTTCAAGGTAACGGCGGATGCAACCGTGAAAGCATCAGCGGAAGCAGCCAAGGCGGATTTGGCGCAAGCGGTAGCAGCAGCAGCGCAAGAGGTCGCGCACAACACATCAGCAAAGCAGATGTGGCAGTGGGCGGCGGGCTGCATCGCCGTGGCCTTCCTGTGCGTCGGCCTGTTCGGCTGGTACATGCACAGCAGCGGCAAGGATTCGGGCTATCAGGCCGGATACGGCGCCGGATACGGCGCGGGATACACCGAAGCCAAGGACGAGAAAGCGGCGGCGGCATGGGCCAACACGCCAGAGGGGCGCTTGGCCTACCGCTTCGCTCAAACGGGAAGCCTCGCCAGCTTGGCGAAGTGCGATAGGCCGGGGTGGTACGTCGAAAAAGGCGTGTGCTACGTCAAGCCCGCATCGGATGGCACCTACGGATGGAGGTTGCCATGAGAATCAAGATCAAAGGAGAAATCACGGCAGAACGCCTAGCGGAAGCACTGCACGCAGCAGCAGAAAAATACGAAGCTGTGAGGCCGGGGCACAAGGTCTATGGGGCCAATCTTTACCTCACGGCATTCGATGCGGATGGTCTGCCTTTCGATCTGGTAGACCATCGCGGCGAACCGCTTTCGATCACCATCGAGGCCAAGTCTGGCGAACTGGTAAAACCAGCACTCACAGCAGAGGGTGAAGCACGCCGACAGAAAGCCAAAGAGGAAGCACGAAGGCAAGCTGAAGAAGCGGAAGCTGAAGCACAGCGCAGACACAGGCAAACCTTAGACGAATACGAACAGGAGCGGCAAAAACGACGGAAAAAGGAAGCCGAAGCAAGAAAGCAATTTGAGGACGCGAACGCAATCACTGCCGAACTCTTGAAAACCATGCCGGAACGCTTCATCGACGAACTGAACAAAACCGTGCAAGGCGTTTGGGACGACCTCAAGCCAACCGAAACGCAAGGCAAGAAGAAGGGCCAGCCGAAAGCACTACCAGTCTTTTCCGTCCATGCGGACGGCCTGTTGCTCTCCGTCGAGACATGGAAGAACCCACGCCGGGTGCTCAATCCGCTTTGCACACTTCAGCACGGAAAAATAGCCCCATTCTGGATGCACGAAGCGTGGTTAGAAGCCATGTGTGGGATGCGAATAAAGATTCATCCGTACAAATAAAGTCTCATTCTTTGAAATAGAGTTTCATCCTAAAACAGAGGGCAAAGCCTCCTGCGGGACGGTGGCCACTTTCGGCCCTGCCGGTCGCCGTCCGTTCGTGCGGCGCTGCAAGTATCGCAGCACACCCAGCGTCATGCGGGCGTCGGCAAGGGCGCGGTGTGCGCCGTCTTCTGCCACGCCGCAGTCGGTCGCAGCCTCGATCAGCTTCAACCATCGCCAGCGGTCGCGGCTCCGGTCGTACTCTCCATGCCACTCGGCATACATCAGCATCGCGCAAGCGGTCGTCAACACTGGCGCGGTGATTCCGTGTATCTGATAGGTCTGCCGCAGCAAGCGCGCATCAAAAGCGACGTTGTAGGCAACGACGGTTCGGCCAGCAACGGCGGCGGCGTACTGCTCGGCCACCTCGGGCCAGCTCGGCGCACTGGCCACCATGGCGTCGGTGATTTTGTGAATCGCTGTCGCCTCGACCGGGATTGGCCGGGTCGGGCGTACCAGCGTGTCGAGGATCGGTGCGCCGGTCACGTCGAGTATGGTTATCTCGCAAATCTCGGCGTCATCACCGAGGCCGGTGGTTTCGGTGTCGAGCACAATGCAGCCTGCGGCGATCAGGTCTTTTGCCTGCGCTGCGACGTGCTGGCGACGGACTTGGGCACGCCCAGGCATCCAGCGCCACGGCACGCACTCGGCTGGGTTGTACACATCATAAGCCCCCTGACCTTGCCAGACACTGCCAGCGGGCTTGGTGTTTAGTCCCGGCATGAGGCGGAGGCGTTCCTTGAGGTGCTTACGGCATAGAAGCCCCTTGGCCTCTGCTTCGGTCGGGGTGAGGTGTTTTCGGGTTTTGGGCATACGCCCCCCTTGTTGGTGTCTCAGTCCCGGCGGTAGTGGGCGACGATTCAGACGCTCGAAAGTATGAGACTTTATTTTCACGATTCAGGCCGCGCCCAATGCCACGCGATCCTTTCAGAATGACACTTTACCCGCCTGCCAAGCCTGAGTCTTTCAAAACAGTCCTGAAAATTGGCGTAGCTTAGGATGGGACTTTATTTGCATCCCACAGCTTCGCTGTCTGCGGCCTCTCTCGCCCACCATGCAGGCCGGGCGGCTGCGGATGACAGCGCCCCCACGGCCCACAATGCAAGCTCCTGATCGCCCAGGTTCGCAGCCTGCACGATCACCGCCCCAAGCTGCCGCAACTCATCGGACAGCGCCTGAAATTCTGCGGCGCTTGGCATCACTCGCCCCCCTTCCCTTTCGGTGCCTTCGTGGCCTTCTCGGCGGCCTCGGCTTTGTCCTGCTGCCGTTGCAGCGCCTCAAGCTGCCCGGTAAGTCGTGCGGCCTGCTCGCGGGCCTCTGCTGCCACCTTGCGAGCCTCGTCACGCTCGGCCTGCGTCTGCCGGGTTTCCTGCGCTGCTGCGGCGCGGGCGGTGTCGTGGGCCTGTGCAGCCTTGGCGGCCTGCTGCTCGATCTGCTCGGCGCGGGCCTCTGCGCGGCTCACACGGTCGGCGCACGCCTCCAGCTTGGCGGCCAGCACGGCGGCCTGTTGTTCGGTGGCGGTGCGGCCCTGCTGTGCCTCGGCCAGTGCGGCGCGTAGGCGCTCAAGCTCGGCGGCCTGCTCGCTCACGCGCTCGGCCTGCGCCTCGATCTTGTGCCGGGCGGTTGCCACCTCCAGCCGGGCAGACTCTGCCGCCTGCTGCTCGCGCTCGATGCGCTGCTGCGCCTCGGCCAAGTCGGCGGCCTGCTGGGCGGCTTTGCCTGCCAGCGTGTCGCGCTCAGTGGTCAGCACGGCCACCTGCTCGGCCAGCTCGTCGCGTTCGCCTTCCAGCACCTCGCCAGCGGCGGCCAGTTCGGCGGCCTCCGCCTGCGCCTGCACCAGACGGCCCTCGATCTCGCCGCGTGCCCGCGATGCGGCCCGCTCGATCTCGGCGGCAATGGCAGCGGTCAGCGCCTGCGGCAGTTCCGGCGCAGCGGCTGCGGCCACCGGGCGGGCCTCGCGCCACGCGGTCAAGTGCTTGTGAATAGTGTTCGGGCTGCCGGTGTCGCCCAGCTTCTCCCGCACCGCCCGGATGGTCGGCTGCTGACCCTCGCCTGCCAGCGCATCAGCGACGGCGGCGACCTGCTCAAAAGTGATGCCCTGACGTGCCATGATCGTTGCTCCTTTCGTACCATATCAGCGTAAATCGTACCAATACAGATATGATACGCAATACAGATACGATATGCGAGCGGTTTTCGTAACGTACCGCTGCCCGGTCGGCTGCTCGTTTTTGGTGAAACACCGTGCTGACGCCTCGCCTTCGGCTCGTTGTCGGCCAGAAACGGGCCTACAGCGCGTTTTGAGAGGGTAAGAAAGGGGGCAGGACGAAGGGCGAAGACCGCTACCCTGCCCCCAGAGCCTCACGGCGGCGAGTGGCCTCCGGCGGCCCTGCCGGGGGCATCTTGCAAACACGATCAAGGCGACAGCCGTTTGACCGCATCCACAAATGACAATCTGAACAGGTGCATGGTCAGGTCGATGGCACCGCCGCCCTGCTCTTTCCGCGTGTCGTACCACTTCGGCCCGGTCGCCAGTAGCTCAACACCGCCGCCACCAATGGACACATTCAGCCGCACCGTAGCTTTGTCCTTGGGGTTTGGGGAGCAATGGAACCAAAAACCAACGTAAGCTCTGAATCCCACCGTAAAGGGGCTTTCCGATCTCCAGCTCACCCGCCAGGCATTACTCTCTGATCAGTGCCTCGATGATCGGGCAGATCGTTCCGCCGTCTCCCGCATCACATTGCTGCACCAGTTCGCCTAACAGTTGCTGCATGACGACCAAGTCGGCCATCTTCTGCTCGATCAACGCGAGCTTGCGTGCAGCCCGTGCTCGCGTTTCGGCACAGGCGCACGACTCATCCAGCGTCAGCAGTCCACCGACTTCCGAGAGCGTGAAACCCAGCGCCTGAGCCCGCTTGATGAAACGCAGTCGCTTCACCATGTCCACCGGATAGCGCCGATGGCCACCCAAGGGTTTGGCTGGTTCATCCAGCAGCCCGCGTCGCTGGTAGTAGCGGATCGTCTCGACGTTCACCCCGGCGGCGTCTGCCAGCTTGCCAATGGTCAGCTCTGTGGCCATCACTTTCTCCTTGATTCCGTACTTTGGTACGGAGTTTAGAATAGCACCTAGGCAATCAGGCTCAGGAGATGGGAATGGGGATGCAACTCACCGGGAAAGGCTCGCTGGTCGCGAGTTCGCTGACCGCCATCGGTGCGTCGGTGTGCTGTGTCGGGCCACTGGTGCTGTTGGCACTCGGTGTCGGCGGTACGTGGGTGGGCGCTCTGACCATGATGGGGTCGCTTCAGAATTCGGAAATTAAAGCACGTTAAGAGATCCGATACCCAGCAACTGCGCGGCTTTGCGCAAGCTGCCAACCCCTAGAAACAGCATTTTCGTGGTTCTCGAAACTCGGCTGTTTCAGCCGTGCAATATGAGAGTGGTTTTCGAGAAAGCAACATGCCATACCAGCACTAGCGCGGATCTGATTCTCATTGAAGCCTCTCAAAAACGATCGTTTGCGAGAAGCTAGACCATGCCAGCGGCTTACCGTACGATTTTTTCCGTTTTCTGAGGTGACCCCATGATGGAGCCACTACGCCCCCTCTTCATCGGGTTGACTCTACTGTTCCTGGGATTGGCATTCCGCAAGCTCTACCTGGTGCCACAGGTTTGTACGCCAGGTACACCCTGCGCCGATCCGCGCACGCTCGTGCGACAGCGACTCGTGTTCTGGATCGTCAGCGTGCTGCTGCTCGGCCTATTGGCCGTGCCGTGGCTCGCCCCGCTGTTCTACTGAAGGAGATTAACCATGCGCAAACTGCTGATCGCCGTGCTTTTCGCCTTGCCCTTCGTGGCGCTGGCGGCTCCCCCGAAAACCGTCACGCTCGACGTGCAGAACATGACGTGCGGACTCTGTCCGATCACGGTCAAGAAGTCGCTGGAGAAGGTGTCCGGCGTGAGTGACGTCCAGGTCAATTTCGACCAGAAGACGGCGACCGTCACCTACGATCCCGATAAGGCCCAGCCCGAGGCACTGACTGAGGCGACCGCGAACGCGGGATACCCCTCCACAGTGCAGAAGTGAGGTCACGATGAGCGCCATTGTCCTTGAGTCCGTGCTGACTTGCCCGCGCTGCGGCTTCGCCAAGCCGGAAACCATGCCCACGGACGCCTGCCAGTTCTATTACGAGTGCAGCAACTGCAAGGCGCTGCTGCGCCCCAACCCAGGGGATTGCTGCGTTTTCTGTTCGTTCGGCTCGGTGAAGTGCCCGCCGATCCAGCAGCAGCTTGGGTGTTGCTCATAGCGTTTAGGGGGATCACAGGTCGTCGTCTGGATTACGCAGTGGCCGCAGCTCGCCGCGCGCAACTTCTTCCGGTACCGCAAAGGAATACCGCCCGAGCATGTTGATGTGCTCGTAGATCAGCGGCGATAGCCGGGCCAAATCCTCTTCCAGCACTGGATAGCCGTGCTGCTTGAGCCGTTCCACGGCCGCCGTCATGTAGAGGGTGTTCCACAGCACGATGATGTTCACCACCAGGCCCAGAGCACCGAGCTGGTCTTCCTGGCCTTCGCGGTAGCGCTGGCGGAGCTCGCCGCGTTTGCCGTGGAACACGGCGCGGGCCAGGCTGTGCCGGCCTTCGCCTCGGTTCAACTGGGTCAGGGTGGCGCGGCGCTTGGACTCGTCGTCGATATAGGTCAACGTGTGCAGAGTCTTTTCGATCCGCCCGAATTCGGCCAGCGCCTGGGCCAGCCGGGTGGGTCTATCTCCCGTTTGCAGCGTGCGCATGATGCCAGTCGCCGGCACCCGGCCGAGTTTGAGCGAGCCGGCCAGGCGCAGCAGGTCGTCCCAGTGCTCGGCGATCAGGTCGAGTTTGACCGACTGGCGGGCCAGCCCGTTGAGCTTGCCGTAGTCCGCGTCCGGGCGCGTGCGCCAGAAGCGGGTACCGCCGACATCGGCCAGCCGCGGACTGAAGTGGTAGCCAAGTAGGCGGAAGAGCCCGAACACCACATCGCTGTAGGCCCCGGTGTCGGTCATGATTTGCGTCGGCTGCAACTCGGTCTGCTGTTCCAGCACGACCGCCAGCAACACCAGGCTGTCGCGCAGCGTGCCGGGCACGGTGATGGCGTTGAGGCCGGAGAATTGGTCGGAAATCAGGTTGTACCAGGTGACACCCCGGCCGGTGCCGAAATACTTCGGATTGGGGCCGGCATGCACGGTGCGCACCGGTACGACGAAGCGCATGCCATCGGCGGAGGCGACCTCGCCGCCACCCCAGACTTGGGCCAGTTCCAGTTGGCTTTGCGCTCCGACCAGGATGGCGTTAGCCGCTGACAGGGTGTCGTCGCGGATATAATTCTGGCTGACCCAGGACAGCCGGTCACGGCGCAGCGCCGGGTTGTCGGTGCGGATCAAGGGCTCCAGGCCGGTGTTGCAGGCCCCGCCCAACAGCACCGCGCAGAGGCTGGTGACCAGGTTGTCGGCGCGTGCATTGCGTTCGGAGACATGGGTGAAGGCCTCGGAAAAGCCAGTGCGGGCGGCGATTTCCAAGAGGATTTCCGGCAGATCGACACGCGGCATCAGGTCAGACACGGCCGCCCGCAGTTGCAGCAACGAGCAGGGCTCGTCCAGCTTGTCCAGCGCCCCGAGCGACAGTTCGGTCTTGCCCTCGGTGTTCTCGCTCAGTTGAATCGCCGGGTTGTCGGGCAGGCGCGCGGCTACTGCCAGCCAGGTTGCATCCAGCTCGACGGACAAGGCGTCCAGGGTGGTTTTGGCGTCGATGGTCAGGCCCAGTGACCGGCAGATGATCGGTCGCGCCGCCAGCCATTCGGCACCGTCGAGCAGGCCAAGACGCGGGTCGGCATAGCGCCAACTGGGCGAGACGAAGACATCGTGGCGGCGCAGGGCCGTGCGCAGCGCATCGAGCGTGCAGAACACATAGGCACCCATGTCGAGGGAGCCATCTTCGCGGGTGATGTGCTTCTGCCAAGCCTTGGCCACGATCTCCTGCGGCGCGTCATCCTCTGGCTTCCGGCGCGGCAGGTTCAGTTGCAGCCACTCCAGACTAGCCGCCACGCCCTTGCCGGCCGGGCTGAAGCCGAAGCGGATGTGCTTGAGCAGGTCGGGCAGGAAGCGGCGCACGCTGCGGTAGCGCGCTTCCAATGCAAGAAAATAGACGTCATCTACCGGGCGGATCAGCGCGTTGACCTCTTCCAGGGCCTTTTCCAGGGTGGTCCTCGGCAGGTCGTTGAACAGCCGGGCGCGCACGTTGTCATCGCTGATCGAGCTGTCCAGCACGACCTTGCACGCGGCGGCGAGCGTCGCGGCCGACCGATCCAGGTCTTTCAGGCTGCGCATGCGGGCTTTCTTGTCGGCCTTCTCCGCGTTGCTGAACAGGTCGCGCAGCAAGGCCTCCAGGACTTCCAGTGCGTCGTCGTGCGCAGTCGCCTCCAGGCAGAGTGCGAAGGCCACCAGTGTCGCCATCCGCCGCGACGCCGGCAGCCGATTAATCGCGGTGACCTTGGCCGTGTTGGCGAAGCGGGCCAGGGCGGCGATACGGCTGGGAGGGATGTGCGCCGCCGCCGGCAAGGTGATGCCGATGCCGCGCACGTCATCGAGCCGGCGCAGTGCCCGAATCAACGCGGGGCCACTGACCATGACCGGGCCGGAGCGCAATTGATCCAGCCGGGAGCTGCGGTTGCCTTCGGCCACCGTCAGCAAGTCTTGCAGTTGCAATCGCTGTTCCTCAGTCACGCTGCGGCCCAGCGTAAACCAGAGGCGTTCTTCGACCCGACTGCGCAACTGGGCGATAAAGCGCTCTAGTTGAGACACACCAGGCAGGAGGACTTTCTGTGTGAACAGCCACGAGGTGGCTCGCTCAAACAGCACTCCCGGCCGGTCGGTGCCCGTCCAGCAGAGGGCATACAGCCAGCGGCTCAAGCGAAAGCCGATGCCCGGATCGGTGAAATGACGATAGCCAAAGCGGTTCTGAATATCGGTGGCATGTATCCAGCGGCGATGATCGCTATAGCGCTGGAGGCAGTCGGGGTCTGGAATCGCCAGTTGTCGGCAAAGCACCTGCAGGACTTCCACCGGCACGGCGGCGGGCTTGTCCGGCAGAACGCCAACGAAGCGGACGGTGGTCAGCAGAACGGCATAACCCAGACGGTTATGGTTACCCCGCAGCACCTGGATGGCTTCACGGTCTTCATCGCTCAGGTGGAAGTAACGTTCCAGCTCTTCACGGCTGGGCGAATCAACATAGCGGCCAAAACCGTCGCGTTGCTCTTGAGTCAGAAAACCGACCGGCATTGATCACAGCACCTCGACGCAGAACACGGCGGGCGTGACGATCCGCGTGCGTTCGATGTGCCCGCGTTGCAGCAGGCCGGCGCGGCGATCACCGGTTACCAGGTAGTCCGCATCGCCCGCCAAGGCCATGGCCAGCAAAAACGAGTCATCCGGATCATCGGCTTCGACCTCGATGGTCAGGCGCTCCAGTACCACAGCCCGTTGCAGGTTATTGATCATGGCGCCCACCTTGGCGGGCTGTAGGATGGCCTGAAGCTTGGGATAGCGGCTGGCTCGACGAATTTCATCGAGTTGCATCCGCGAGGTCACCACCTCGAAACGCGCCGCCCGCCAGGCACGGTAGATCGCATCGGGCGCGCCATGTGGCGAGATCAGGGCGCTGAACAGGATGTTGGTATCCAACACGACCCGCATCAGCGCTTACGTGCCCAGTCGAGCGCTTCGTCAACCGCGTTGGTCAATTCTGCCTCACTCAGATGGGCGTTAGCGGCCTTGGCCTGCTCAGCGCTCAGCTCCAGGATGTGTGCCCGTACCGCTTCTTCGATGAAGCGCGACAGGTCGCCCTTACGGCCGCCGCCCTGGCTGGCCAGAAACATCCGAAGCGACTGGTCGGTGTCGGCCGAGACGGCGACATTCCAGCGAATGGTATTCATAGCGTTCTCCGCTAATAGGTGTTTGTGTGTTTATACGCCAATCACAAAGGGCGATGCAATGGTTCGACAAAACGAAGGTTTTGCCGAACTCTATCGAGGAATGGCTCGGTTCGTTAAGCTCCCCGCGCTACGGTTCAAATAACTGGTACGCTTAATCAAAGTTCAACTATTACTAACGTAGTCGAGTAAACAGTACTTTTGATGAAGATCGGTTATGCGCGAGTGAGCACTCGGGATCAGAAAGCCGACCTACAAGTCGATGCCCTGAAACAGGCCGGGTGCGAACGCATCTACCAAGACATCGCCAGCGGCGCGAAAAGCGCCCGGCCGGAGTTGGACAAACTGCTGGCCAACGTGCGGCCGGGTGATGCCGTGGTGATCTGGAAGCTGGATCGCCTTGGGCGTTCCCTCAAGCACCTGGTCGAGTTGGTCGGCGAGCTGGCAGAGCGCAAGGTCGGCTTACAGAGCCTGAATGACCCCATCGACACCACCCACGCCCAAGGCCGCCTGGTGTTCAACCTGTTCGCCTCGCTGGCGGAGTTCGAGCGCGAGCTGATCCGCGAGCGGACTCAGGCGGGTCTGTCGGCCGCACGGGCGCGTGGCCGGATCGGTGGCCGTCCCAAGGGCCTGCCAGCCAAGGCTGAGGCCACCGCCATGGCGGCCGAAACCCTCTACCGCGAAGGTCGCCTGAGCGTCAGCGCGATCGGCGAGAAGCTGCACATCTCCAAGAGCACGCTGTACAGCTACCTGCGCCACCGTGGTGTCGAGATCGGCGCGTACCAGAAGAGCGCCAGGTCACGCGACCAGCAGCCTTCGGCCGCGTCGCCGGCAGAGCCGCCCGCCGCCGAGCGGGTGGCCACCGTCACCCTGCGCCTCGCGGTGGTGAATAACAGCAAGTTCGTGCGCGGCCGGAAGCGGGCCACGGAGAACATTGAGCGCTACTGCCTGGAGCCCTATGGCATGAAGCGGCTGGATGCCGGCCACTATGAGTTGACCATTCCGTATCGGAGCGACGATGAGCTGGACAAGAGCGTGCATGACCTGCTGACCGAGATCAGCCAGGAGGCCGACATGCGCAACTGTTTTGTCGAGATGGGCGCCTGGGAAGAAGACACCGAAAAGCGTTGGTAGGGCTTACGTTGGTTTTTGGTTCCATTGCTCCCCAAACCCCTCCTTCACCGGCACAAAGCCAGGTTCACGTTTCCAGTACAGGCCCAGCCGGTCTAGCGTTTCCTGCACCGTCATTGCCCGCAACGAATCCAGCAGCGCGGGCGGAAAGGATCGACGGGCGCGACTCATGACAGCCACCCGATGAACTGGACGAGGGGGCCGCGCCGTTCAGGCGCTACTCAAAGGCAGGCGCTACTCAAAGGCAGGCGCTACTCAAAGGCAGGCGCTACTCAAAGGCAGGCGCTACTCAAAGGCAGGCGCTACTCAAAGGCAGGCGCTACTCAAAGGCAGGCGCTACTCAAAGGCAGGCGCTACTCAAAGGCAGGCGCTACGCGCCGGGCGTAGGCTTCGCCATTAGTAATACGCATGGACTTGGGACACCCGCCCGGAAGGCTCCGCCATTAGTAATACGGACGGACTTTGAACACCTCACGATCAGCCCTCCCCGCCTGTAATACGCATGGACTTGGGACACTCTCCCGGCTCTGCGATGTAGCGCCCGGCAGCGGTCTTGCTAATGCCCATCTGTGCAGCAATGGCCCGCACGCTCAGACCCTGCGCCTTGAGGGCCAAAGCCTGCGCCTGCTTGGCGCTGGCTGCTTCCAGATAGGAAGCACGATCGACAGCCCCAGCGGCACGTCTGCGGGCTTTCTCGCGCTCGCTGTGGCGCTCTGCGGCCATGTCCCGGCTGATGAGCGTGCGCAGCTTGCGCTGCTCGTCGTCGGTGATGTGAAACAGGCTGATAAGCGTGTCGTTCTTGGGCGTGTAGAGCGGCGCAAACTGCTTGCCGCCGAACTCCACCTTTTCCCCGGCTTCGTGGGCCTTGGCCTTGGCGTACAGCGTCATAAGCTCGGCGCTGCGGTAGTTCCACCGTGGGTCAAGCTCACGGGCCAGCGCGGCGGCCTCGTGGTACATCTGGCCGGTGTGCGTCGCACCTGACAGCAGCAGGAAATTCAGCCGCCAAAACAGGTGCTGCATCCGCTCGCCCTCGGCCACGCCGCCGCGCAGCGCGGCCAGCGTGCGCAAGTCCTCCAGACGATCCCACGCCAGTTGCCGCCCGTTGAGCGTGCGCAGGTTGCCGGTTTGGCCGCCCGGCAGCAGCTTGAACTGGCGACGGTCGGCGCGGGCCTTGCGGTCGGCCTCGATGTCCCAGCGGGCCACCGGCAGTAGCGCCTCGGCCAGATACTCGAAGTTGTACCGGATCGGCTCGCCGTCCGGGCCTTGCTCAACGTGGATGACGCGGCAAACCTCGCCGCTCTTGCTGTTCACCGTATTGACCAGCCGCAGCACGCGGCTTGCATCCTTGGCCGCTGGATCAGCGCCCAGCCCGGCCAGACGGTCGATCAGGTAACGCTGGCAGGCATTCCAGCGTGGCAGCGCCTGACGCGGCAAGGTGCCATCCAGCAGCCACTTTGCTTGCACGCCACGGCCAGAGAAAACGAGGATCGACGGCGGCGGCACGCCTTCGTCGTAGCAGCGGAACATGACAGCGGCGGCCAGTTGCTCGGGGCTGCGCCCCTGCGCCCACGGCTCGCGGTAGGTGTCCAGATCGGCGAACAGCAAGCCGATGCGGGCCAAGTTGACCACGCGGCGATTGGGCTTGATGAACTCAGCCTGAGACAGCCAGGTATCCCGGCTGTGGTCGAGCATGGAGAGCACCACGGGCATCTGTGACAGCCGGTAACTGTCCTGCTTCTTGCCGCTGCCCTCGCACGTCGCCATGAGCAACGAGAAAAAGCCCTGCCGGGCTGTGTCGTGATAGCAACCCGCCTCATCGGCTGGGCTGAAAAGTCGTAGCTGTGCCTGTCCCATAACCTTCTTTCCGCTTGTGCGGCAAGAGGTGGGGCGCTACAATGCAAACCATGTCTGGGTGTTGCCTGTATAGGTTGCGCCTTTGGGTTCTAGCCAGTGCCACCTGACTAGTCCCGCCCCCTGCCAAGCCCCGCTGCCACGCGGGGCTTTGCTTTTTCATCCATCTGAACTCCGCTCCTTCGCTTCCAAAGTTCGCGGAATCCAGCCTTTTGCATTCGCCGTCCAGTGCAGCACGCCATGCTGCCGCAGCACTGCCGCCGCGCCATCGAAAGAGCGAAAAAACCGGATGCCTCCCCGGTACTGGCCGAGAATGCGCCGCTCGTTGCCAACGTGCAGCACGATCACCAGCCCGCGCTCTGTGTTCTCGATGACAGCGCCCTTGATCTCATGCGGTGCGTTCTTCGCAAACGCCTTGAAATGAGAGGGCGGCAGTACCTCCAGACTCAACGGTTCCATTTCAACCATCACTTTATACCCCACGCGCCGTATTTCATCAACATTATTAAATTTCGCCAAATCAAAAATGTATGGACTATAGTCCATGCTTTTGACCCGTCCAGCCGGTTAAGTGATTACTCAATCACTCTTTTCATCAAGTGAGCGCACCAGTTCGCGCAGAATGTCCGTGATGCTGCGCCCGGTCTTGGCGGCGTAAATCTTCAGCTTCGTGTGCTCGGCCCGGTCGAGGTCGAAATTCACCCGGACGGTGGCGGCCTTGTCGGCAAGGTCGGACAAGGTAGGGCCAGCCTTCGCGGCGCTCGGGCGGCCTGCTTTCATGCCAAGTTTCCCGCTACTCATTTTCACCTACTCCTTAATTACTCAAATGGTGCAATTGAGGAAACGGCGCACTTCCTCAGCCAGCGCCCGGATTTCCTCGGCGGCCTCGCTCGTCGGCTCTTGGTCAATGGCCGTGGTGCCGCTGGCCGCGCTGCTCGGGTAGATGACGCGCTGCGTGATGCGCGTTTGCAGGATCGGCAGGCCGTACCCGGCCAGCGCCTCGGAGACTTCCGCACCAATCTTGGTGCCCTTGATCGCACGGGACACCACGAAAGCCGCTTTTAGCTTGCCGTCGGTCAGCTCGATGCGCTGCTTGACCAAATCCACGAGGTCAGAGGTTGCCCAAATGTCGTAGGGCGACGGCTGCACCGGGATCAGCACGCAATCGGCGGACTTCATTGCCGACACGGCCAAGTCATGAGCCTGCGGCGCTCCGTCGATCACAACAAAGTCTTTCCGGGCCACGCTCTTTAGATCGCGCTCGATGGTGGGCCGGTCGATGCCAACCACGGGCACGGGTTGATCCTCGCGGACGGCGGCCCAATCGCGGGCGCTGCCCTGCGGGTCAGAATCAACCAGCAACACGTCTGCGCCGTCGAGTTGCAGGGCGCGGGCAAGGTGGGTGGCGATGGTGGTTTTACCCGCCCCGCCCTTCTGGTTCAGTACAGCAATGACTTGCATATGCGCTCCTTGAGCTATTGAGCGTTTGAGGAAAAAAGGAATTACTCAAGCGCAGTATAGCATATTGAGGATTTGAGTAAATGCACCTTTTGAGGATTTGAAGTCATAAAAAACCCCGCACGCGGCGGGGTTCGGTGGCAGGGCAGGGGAGGGCTTAGGCGGCCTGGTGGATCTCGTCGGCCACCTGTCGGCACATGGCCAGCATGTCGAGCGTGCCCGCTGCGATGGCCTCAAGGGTCGCATCATCCAGCGCCTGCACGATGCTGGTAGCCCGGCGCTCAAGCTCCTGCCGGGCGATGCGCTCCCAGTCGCTGACCTCCAGCAGTGATGCCAATGCAGTTTCATCGGCGCGTCCATACCCGCGTAAAACCTCTGAAAGCGCTTCAGTTGTGGTTGTCATCATCGTCCGGTCTCCAAGCCAGAATGATCGAAAGCGGCCAATCAGCCCAGTCGTGCCGCCTCTGCGGCGATGTGCCCAGCCAAAGCAGACACGAATGTCTTGAGGCTGGTCATCGACGACTGCTCCGTGAAGTCGCCGGTATTCACCGCACTGCGCTCTGCCGCAATGACAGCAGCGGTCGTGTAGAGCTGCTCCTGCACCAATCGCTGACACAGCAAGTCATACCGCGTGAGATACGACGCCCCCTTGAACTCCTCGAAGACCGGGAAGTGCGGCGATGAGTCACGCACCGGCCTGCGGGACTCCGGCGCGTCTTCGACCATCATCAGCCAGCCGACGAAAGGGCGTGGCTGCTTGCCGAACGCCTCTTCACGAAAGGCCGTCCAAAGATCATGGGCCGTCCCGATAGATTCCTCTGTTCGATTGTTAAAGTTGTTACCGAACGAGGGACCTACCTGGCTTTTCAGCTCGATGGCAGCAATCAGCTCTCCCTTGTAGATCACCAACAAATCCCACAGCTTCGTCGGGCGGAAGTAGCCTGGCAGGGTCAGCATCGCTCGATTCTGGTGAATCTCGGTCCAGGTAGTTTTCGCGAGCGCTGTGCAACGCTGCTGTCTCCAGCAAGAGCATAGTTTCTCGTATGTGGTCCTTGTTCCAGTCCATAATCACCTCCTAATTTTCGATGTTCTTAAAGTTCAGCCTGCAGATGTGTGGGCCAGGAAGGCCAGCCTTTCCGGCTAAGCGACACCGCTATTCGTCGCTGATGACGTCTTCGCCCTGGTATGGAACCCTGATCAGCCGAGGATCTCGAATGATGCTCGTGACGAGCCAGACATATTCCTGCTCGGCGGTATCGAAGCCGAGGATGCTGAAGGATTGGCCGAAAGGGCATGGCGGGAAGTCTGGAAAGCCCTCGCGCAGAACGTAACGCTCGGGATCGCTGTGAAACTCGCTCTTGTAGACTTTCCGTAGTCCGTGCTTGCTCGGCGCGTCCTGGTCACCTGCCGGTGCTGTTTCCCGATGCGCCACAAGGCGCTCGGACAAGTCGCGGGGGCAGATTTCGTGGAACACGTCGAAGGCGTCGATCAACAGGCCTTTATGCTCTGTCGCCGGATCGGTGATCGCGTAGATGTTGGAGGCATCTTCGCCGTCGTCCCCGCTCTCGAGGCGCAACGCCGCATCGACGCGAATGCTGCATGCATCGAGGGTTGACCCTAGTTCGAGATCGACGAGATTGCCGTCCTTGACGCGGTATTCGCGGTCATAGCCTTTGGCGATGAATGACTGGACTGCTTCTAGAACGTCGGTCACCTGGGAGGTCATGGAAGCACCTTCATCTTGAACTGGATTGGACACGCTCGCGCACAAAGCGCGCTGTGACTCGGCGGACGGAGAAGCTCGCGAAGTGCGTTACTCATAGCCACTTGGCCTTCTTGAAGCGCATGAACAGGAGAAGGCAGAACACCGCTATCACTCCGAGCACGACGAAGTAGCCATATGGCGTGTCCAGTTCCGGCATGTGCTTGAAGTTCATGCCATATATTCCGGCGATCGCCGTCGGGACCGCCAAGATCGCCGCCCAGGCCGCGAGCTGGCGAGTGACCACACCGATCCTTTGCGCTTCCAGAAGGCTGCTGGCCTCGAAGACCGTGGACAGGACAAGCAGGAGGCCGTCGACCATGGACTGCACGCGGTGGACATGGTCCGCGACGTCGTGGAAATATGGTGTCATTTCGGCGCTGAGGCAGGGAAAGTGGCCGCGAACGAGCTTTCGCACCAGCTCGGCCATAGCCCCGAGCGTGCGCTTGAACCGCGTGAGTTCGGACCTTAGTTCGAAGATTCGCGCCACCTCTTCTGGCCCGAGGAAATCGTGCAGCGACCGTCGCTCCATCGCCAGGACGTCGTCCTCGATCATTTCGAAGATGGGCAGATACTGGTCGACCACTCGGTGCAAGATCGCGTGCAGCACATAGTCGACACCCTTGCCGAACTGCGTCGGCGATGCCTCGAGTTGCTCCCGAAGTTTGCCCAGCGCTCCGGCATTGCCGTGCCGCACGGTGATAAGGTGATTGTGACCGGTGAAGATCGCCATCTTGCCGTAGCTGATCCGGTCGCCGACCAGCTCGGCGGTCTGGGCGACGACGTACAACTCATCGTTGTAGACCTCGAGCTTGGGCGGGCACAGCGGGTGCATGGCGTTGTCGATCGCCAAAGGATGGAGGTTATACGTCGTCTGGATCGCGCTGAGTTCGTCTGCGGTGGGCTCGCTAAGCGCGATCCAGCAGAAGCCCGAGCGATTCTCGTTTAGTTCGACGTGCTCATCGAGCCTGATTTCACGGACTCGCTTACCTTCGTTGTAATAATATGCGGCGATAATGGTCATGCAGGCCTCGCAGGAATTCGCAGGCCACGCTGTACAGCCGGTCGCGCCAGCCCGCGTTCGAGCCATGCCTGCACGTTCGAATAGCTGCTTAGGCCGAGGATGTCGCCCGCTGCGTAGAATTCGACCAGCGCATTCACCCAGCCAAACGTCGCAATGTCCGCGATCGAGTAATCATCGACAATCCATTCGCGGCCCTCCAGCCGGTGATCCAGGACCCCGAGAAGACGCCTGGATTCATCAACAAAGCGCTGCCGAGGTCGCTTGTCCTCATAGTCCTTGCCGGCAAATCGCAGGAAAAAGCCTAGCTGTCCGAAGGTCGGCCCAACGCCCGACACCTGAAAGAACACCCAGGCCAGAGTCTCGTACCGCTGGGCGGGTGTTGTTGAGATGAGCTGCCCCGTCTTGTCGGCCAGATAGATGAGGATCGCACCGGTTTCCCATATGCCAATGGGCTGGCCGTCAGGGCCAGCCGGATCGATGATCGCGGGTATGCGGCCGTTGGGATTCAACGACACGAACGCTGGATCCTTCGACTCGTTGTTCGAGATGTCGACGAAGTGGGGCTCATACGGCAGGCCAGTCTCCTCCAGCATCATCGAGACCTTGACGCCGTTGGGCGTGGGGGCCGCGTATAGTTGCAAGCGATCCGGATAAGATGCTGGCCAGCGCTGCGTGATGGGAAAGGAGGAGAGGTCTGTCATATCTGGATCCTGGCACTGCGACGGCGGCTGAATGGAATGATCTGCTTCAAGGCCGGGTTCGACGACCGCGTCGATTGACGCGGTCGTCGGAGGTTGCGAACCGGATCGGCGCGGCACTAACGGCAGCGAAGCCTATTCCGCCGCGGTCCCGGCCGCTGGCTGTACGTCGTCAACCTTTTGGCGCTTCGGAAGCACCCAGCCGGGACGGACGAAGTGGCAGGTGTAGCCGCCCGGGTGCTTCTCCAGATAATCCTGGTGATCGGGCTCGGCCTCCCAGAACTCGCCGACCGGCTGGACCTCGGTCACCACTTTGCCATCCCACAGCCCCGAGGCATCCACATCGGCGATCGTATCCTCGGCGACGCGCTTCTGCTCCTCGTCGACATAATAGATGCCCGACCGGTAGGAGAGCCCACGATCATTGCCCTGGCGGTTCAGCGTCGTCGGATCGTGGATCTGGAAGAAGAATTCCAGGATGTTCCGGTAGCTCGTCACTGTCGGGTCGAAGACAATCTCGATCCCCTCGGCATGCGTGCCGTGATTACGATACGTGGCGTTCGGAATATCGCCGCCCGTGTAACCCACACGGGTCGAGATGATGCCGGGCCGCTTGCGGATCAGATCCTGCATGCCCCAGAAACATCCTCCTGCGAGAACAGCGCGCTGATGCATGTTAAGCCTCCTCTACTTGATCGAGATATTCACCGTATCCCTCGGACTCCATCTCGTCGCGCGGGATGAAGCGAAGGGACGCTGAGTTGATGCAGTACCGCAGACCGCCGCGGTCGGAAGGACCATCGGGGAACACATGGCCGAGATGACTGTCTGCGTGTACTGACCTGACCTCCGTCCGGACCATGCCGTGTGCGCTGTCCCGCACCTCGTTCACGTTTGCCGAAACGATCGGCTTGGTGAAGCTGGGCCAGCCAGTACCCGAATCGAACTTGTCCGTCGAAGCGAACAGTGGCTCTCCCGACACTATGTCGACGTAGATGCCAGGCTCCTTGTTGTCGTTGTACTCGCCCGTGAAGGGCCTTTCGGTCCCCGAATCCTGGGTAATCCGGCGTTGCTCGGGGGTCAGGCGGTCAACTGCTGCCTGTGACTTCTCAAACTTCATGATAGTCTCCAATAATCTAAATAGATGCGCGGAATAGTAGATCACTGAAAGGGAACTCAGCCCGGATTGTGCGATCTGATCAATCGCCAAACCAACCAAAACCACCAACCGGACTGAGCGATGCCGATCATAGCACCAATACCCCGTGGCGAACGACGCCTGATGCAGAAAGCTATTCATAAAACGCGCGATAAAAATCATGCCCGCAGACTCACGGCCATGCTGATGCTTCATCGGGGTGAACGGGTCAGCGATGTTGCCAGAACTCTCTGTTGTGCTCGTTCATCCGTTGGTCGCTGGATTAACTGGTTTACGCACTCAGGTATTGAAGGCCTGAAATCCTTACCCGCAGGGCGCTCCCGACGCTGGCCTTTTGAACATATCTGCACCCTGTTACGTGAGCTGATAAAGCATTCTCCCGGCGATTTTGGTTATCAACGTTCACGCTGGAGCACCGAATTACTGGCATTAAAAATCAATGAGATAACCGGTTGCCAGTTACATGCAGGAACCGTTCGCCGCTGGTTGCCATCTGCGGGGCTTGTATGGCGCAGGGCCGCGCCAACTCTGCGTATCCGTGACCCACATAAAGATGAAAAGATGGCGGTAATCCACAAAGCGCTGGATGAATGCAGCGCAGAGCATCCGGTATTTTATGAAGATGAAGTGGATATCCACCTTAATCGGGGTCTGACGCTCAGTGGAACGAAAACTCACGTTAAGCAACGTTTTCTACCTCTGACGCCTCTTTTAATGGTCTCAGATGTCCTTTGGTCACCAGTTCTGCCAGCGTGAAGGAATAATGGCCGAGCATATTGATATGTCCGTGGCAAAGCGGGGAGAGGCGTGCGATATCTTCATCATTCAGTGTTTCACCTTGCGCCCGGAGATGATCCAGGGCTGCCTGCATATACATAGTGTTCCATAACACGACGGCGTTAGTGACCAGCCCCAGTGCGCCCAGTTGATCTTCCTGACCGTCGGTATATCGTTTTCTTATCTCACCTTTTTGACCGTGACAGATGGCTCTGGCAACGGCATGGCGGCTTTCTCCCCGATTAAGCTGGGTCAGAATGCGCCGGCGGTAATCTTCATCATCAATATAATTAAGCAGATACAGCGTTTTGTTGATGCGCCCCACTTCAATGATTGCCTGAGTCAGTCCGGAAGGACGTTCACTTTTCAGCAATGAACGGACCAGCACTGAAGCCTGTACTTTGCCCAGTTTCAGGGAGCCAGCGGTCCGGATCATTTCGTCCCACTGAAGGACTATTTTTCGGGGATCTGATTGCCCTCTGGCAATATCATTCAGCACGCCATAGTTGGCATCATGGCCCATTCGCCAGAAAACCGAAGCACCGGCATCAGCCAGGCGTGGAGAAAACTGGTATCCCAGCAGCCAGAAAAGGCCAAAGACAAGTTCGCTGGTACCTGCTGTATCGGTCATAATTTCGGTTGGATTCAGCCCGGTCTCCTGTTCCAGAAGGCCTTCCAGCACAAAGATAGAGTCCCTCAGCGTCCCCGGTATAACGATGCCATGAAAGCCGGAATACTGATCGGACACAAAGTTGTACCAGGTGATCCCTCTGTTATTACCAAAGTATTTGCGGTTCGGTCCGGCATTGATTGTTCTGACTGGCGTAACAAAGCGCATTCCATCTGCAGATGCCACTTCTCCGCCACCCCATATCTGTGCCAGTGGCAGCGTTGCCTGAAAATCAACCAGTCTGGCATTAGCGCTGGTGATAGTTTCAGCCCGCAGATAGTTCGCTTTTGTCCAGTTCAGCCGGTGTCGGGTCAGTGCAGGAACATTTGATCTGATCAGTGGTTCCAGACCGATATTGCAGGCTTCAGCCATCAGCACGGCGCTGATGCTGACGGGCAGATCATCAACTCTGGCACTGGCTTCACTAGCATGGAAAAACTCATCAGCAAATCCGGTATGGGCGTTAATTTCGAGCAGCAACTCTGTTAAATCCACCGGAGGGAGCAGATCACTGATCATTTTGCTCAGTCGTTTCAGACTGTCCGGCTCATCAAGACTGGCGAGGGGAGAAATTGTCAACCGGGGCTTCGGGCCAGAAACATCGAGTTCGACAGCCTCATTTTCGCCAAGACGTGCAGCAACCTGTCTGTAACGACTATCAAGCTGATGACCCAGAGATTTTATTGCTTCCTGCGGGTCTGTCGGGTGTCCCAGAGAACGATAAACCTTAATCCGGTTTGCCTGCCAGTCAGCACCCTGTAGTAATCTTGCTCGGGGATCTCCCCACCGGTTACTGCCGGTAACGTAGACATCCCTCCGCCTCAGACTATCCTGCAGTTTACTGAGAAAGCAGAGCGTGTATCCCCTGCGGGTGATATGTTTTTCCTTGTTAATCACCAGCCGTTTCCATGACCGACTGATAATTTCCGTTGGTGCGTCGTCAAAAAACTGCCGCCGTGAGCTGAACTCCCGGCTGAGGTAGTCACAGGCATTCAGAGTGGTAACCCCGGCAGGTGCGGATGAAAATTTAACGGTATTCAGCAGATGGGGCAGGAAACGACGAACGCGCCCGTACTGCTCCACCATTTCTTCATGAAAATTATCGTCTGAGGGCCGGGAAATTTCACGGACAAGCGTGATGATTTCAGCCAGCTTTTGCCTGGGGATGTAGCTGAACACCTCAGCACGAATCGATTCGTCCGGTGTTTCTTCTTTCAGCAGGTACGAACATGCGCTGGCGAGCGCCAATGCAGATTTATCCAGATCCTTCAGCGAGCGGAGCCGTTTTTTCTGCCCAATCTTTCTGGCGTCACGGATGATAACGGCCAGCATGGCGTCCAGAACGTCCAGTGCATCATCCAACGCCAGCGTTTCCCATGCAAGGACAAAGGCAACCAGAACCGCCATCCTTTTCTGCGGTGACATCCTGGCAATATTGAACACCGAAGTCATACCAGCATAACGTGCGAGATTTTTCAGGCGCACAGCCGGGAGTGTACTCAGGTTGTCAGCATGCAAGCCAAAATCGTTCAGAGTTTTCCAGCGTTCAATTGCTTCATTAAACGCCGGACCACTGATGGTCACAGGGCCTTTTTTCAGTGATTCCAGTAAAGACAGGCGGCTGCAATCAGTTGGCCCCAGCAGCATCTCCAGCTGTGAACGTTGTTCGGCTGACGGTATCAGTGCCAGTTTGTTCCACAGGCGCAACGTCGCCTTTTCCCTTACCTCTGAAATCAACCGGGTCAGCGTAGTGGCTCCGGGGAGAATAATACGATGTTGCATAAGCCACCCTGTCGCCAGATCGAAAAGCAGGCCAGGACGTTCGTTGCTTATCCAGCTCCGGGTATATAAAAGACGGGTAAGGCGAAATCATGTACAGGACCTTAAGCGGCGAGTCCATTTAAAACGCCTTCCAAGGTCCTGTTCTGTATCGACTTTCTCTGCT
>NZ_JAPCIV010000052.1:0-26566 GCF_027707585.1 Aeromonas sp. QDB39
ATGGCGACAGCAGCGCTGGGGCGAGGAGAGCAAATTACACCAGAGCAAGATGCTTTGTTGAACCATGAATATGCCGCTGGGCGAAATCCATACCGCGTGTTTGGTGACCCGCAATGGCACCGGAGTTCTGACACTGTTTATCAAGGGATGAAAGCAATCATTAACAACCCGGACGCCAAGGTCTGGGATATGGGGAAAATGCGTGGCGCCATCAATACTCCCGAGATGAAAAAATCTCTGACCTATATGGTCAGGAACAATCTCGAAAAGGGTATCGGAACAATGACGCCTGATGGAGTAGTTAAGTCATACGGAGAGGTGGAAGTGGTGCCCACTGGGCGCGGTACCTTCTTCCTTCAGGCCCCAGTGACCTATGTCAACCCAAAGACTGGTGAAGAAACTGTCAAAGATGCCCCTATAACCGAGGGCCGAACTGGTGACCCGAGCGACCCTGTCAAAGAGCTCACCGCCCAGCAGTTCATTCAATACTTCGGTAAGGCTCGCCAGATCAGCCAGCAGATCCAGCAAAACCCAGAGCAATGGGAAAACTACCTTGTGCAGACAGGGATGAAGCCCCAGGCTGACTTTAAGGGGTTCAGGAGTGCGGTGTCAAAAATCAACGCAGACACGGCAAAGGCCATCAGCCAAATCCGGCGCAGTGATATGACCGAGCCAGATAAGCAGGCCGCAATTAAAGAAGAGCGAGTGGCCGCAGAGACACAGATCAGCGACACCAAAGAAATATTTGATATGGGTGGTAAAAAGGCTGACGCTCCCGGTGCTGGAGCTGATACTGGATCAAGGCTACCTGAGCAAGTAAATGGGTGGGTTGGTGGTGATAAGAGAAAGCAGAGCTTTATTGACTCAGCAGTGAGTCGCGGCTTTGACTTTTCCACTTATACACCCGAGCAGCTTGAAAATGAATACCAGTCCATCATCAAGACGCAACGCCAGCGGTCGGCTTACGAGGCGATAATGGGTGGCGGGAAGCAGTGATTATAACCACCGCTGCTGGTTGAACATTTAGCCTGCCAGCGTTAGCATCTCTCCATACTCGGCCAATCTGTTCATTGGCCAGCACTCACCATATCAAGCCCTGATCGGTTCTCCGGTCGGGGCTTTTCTTTTGCAAAAAATCCGAGGATATCATGGCGGAAACCAACGAATTCGATGCCTACTGGGATGACAAGCTCAGCCAGCGTAACCTTGAGGTGGGGGGCATCGATGTCGCCAAAGGGATCGCTGGTGCTGCGGTAAAGGGGACCGGCTCTCTGATCTCGAATCTAAGTGCTGGCGACATTGCTCGCGGAGCCCGTGGTCTTGTTGATCCAACGATGAACAAGGTTGAAGAGGGTGGGGTCATTGATACTGCCCTGACTTGGTTGAATGACACTTTCGACCCAGAAGGTAAAGAGCGCCAGCGGGTTTCCGAGCGGGTAAAAGAGCTGCAGGACAGCGGGTCTCTGCCGAAAGGTGATGGTCAAAATAAGGATCTGACTGTAGCGGCGCTGCCAGGTTTATCTGCGCTTGCTGAGCCATTGAAGGGAGCGGAAGTTATTGGTGACATTGCAGACAAAGCGATAAAGCCGACAGCAAAGTTTATTGGTGAGCCCATCAAGGAGGTTGGCCAGGGAATCATTGAATCAACCTCACCAGATATGCAGGAGGCAATGAGCAACCCAGAGCTCTTCAAGGGTGGCCAGCTTGGGCGAGGGGCCGGGGACCCGGCAGCATGGGCAGGCGTTGCGGCGCAAGCTGTCGGTTCGCTAATACCGACTGTGGCCACGGCCGCTATCACCAAGAATCCAACCGCTGGCCTTGGTGTTGGCATGGGGATGTCAGTGGGCCAGGCCGGTGATGGCGCTTATGAAACGGCTATCAATAGCAACCCAATGGATTTGATCGACTCGCCAATCTTTGTTGGGGAATTGAAGAAGGTCAGCCAAGACCCAGAATTTGCCGAGCTTGATGGGGCCGCAAAGGTCGAAGAGGCGCAGCGACGATACGCAGAACTGTCGTCAAGCATGGCGAAGTCAAAGCCGGAGACCATTGCTGCCGCTGCGATGGGGACCATGCTTGGTGACGCAACCATCGTGAAGACAATGCTTGGTTCAGGTGCTGGCGGTGCTGTCCGTGGCATGCTGAAAGGGGCCGCAACCGAAGCTCCTGGTGAATTTGGTGAGGAATGGCTGCAGCAGTATGTAGGCAACACCACTCAGAACCAGATGGCAAGTAAGCAGTTGGTGGAGCCAATGGCCGGCACCTTGGACGCTGGTCTACATGGCGCGGCGGGTGGTGTCATGGCCGGTGGGGCAATGGGAGGTGCTGCTGCAAAATTTGCCAAAGTGCTGCATGCCAATAAGGATAACCTGACGCCAGAGCAGGCTGTTGAGGTTGTTGAGCGATCTATGAAAAATCGCGGTGTTGACGATGCCACCGCAAGACAAGTAGCAGAGCAAGCTGCCGGCATGATGACCAGCCCAGATCTAGAAGCTGCCGTGGATGGCCTGGCCGATCCGCCGCAAGCAAGCAGCGATCAAAACCCACTCGGCCCCAGCGCCAGCCAGTTTGACGAGCTGCGTGATGTTCCCGCCTATCTGCGTCAAGACGATACCGCCGATCGCTACAAGGGGATGGCGGCTGATAGCGAGGTGCAGCGCGCCTTGGCGGGTGAGTTCGGCCAGACCGTGCAGGAGCTGGTTGCCTCCCAGATGAAGGCTGGCGATCAGGGCAAGAGCCTTTATGAGCGAGCTCAGGCTGGCGAGCTCGGGCTTGACCCGTTCGCAGGCAACAAGAGCGCCCAGCAGGTAGCCATGGAGAACCAGCGCCTAGCCCTGCCGCTCAAGGATGTGATCTTTGCGGGCGATGCCAATGCTAAACCCAAGGGGGAGGCAGTGGCCGCACCTGGGGATCACGATGACCAACAGGCTGGCCCCGGCCCGCAATTCCGAGGTGGTGAGCGTACCAGCTGGCAGAGCGGGCAGGAGGGGGATGTGTTGCCGCCAGAGGCATCTTCCACCAAGCCCGCTGGCGAGCTGCCGGGCGCGGTGATTGAGGGTGAGGCCCGCGAGGTGGGTAACGAGTTGCCGCACCGCAATGTGGTCTATGGCAATGACTTGCGCGCCGAGCAGCAACGGGCCGCCGATCTGGCCCGCCGTGAGCGCGAGCTGAACAACCAGCCCCTGCAGATCGGTCAGTCAGAGACCATCTTTGCCGGGGGCACACCGGGCGCTGACCCGCGCAATAGCGCCTATACCCCGCCCAGGCTGTCACGGGATCAGGTCGATACCAGCATGGGCGAGCAGTCCACCCGCGATCCGCGCAGCCCGGTGGCGCAGTCCATCGAGCAGGCAGGCAGTGCCACCGATTCGGTATTTGGCCCGCTCCAGTCCCTGCGTATCACCAAGCGTGGCAAGCCGTTTGGCAGCGAGAAAGAGGCCGCCATGGCCAGCCGCAAGGGCAAGGAGATGCCGGTGCCGCTCAATGGCGGCGGCTTCGGGGTGGCCGAGATCGCCGAAGTCGAGCAGGTGAAGGCGGCTGCAACCACGCAATCAAGCGCCCCACAACTCGACGACATCAGTGTCACCGACCCGAATCAACCATCTGATCAGCCAGCTGCAAGCGTAAGCGCTGAAACAGTTCCGGCACCGTCTGCCACAGCGGGCGAGGCCAGCCAATTAGTACCAGCTATCGATACCGGATACCGCGAGGTGATCCCCGTCAACCAACCCCAGACAGAGGTGAGCAATGAGCCAGTTACCCCAGTACCTGCAATCAGCAGTGAAGGACAACGCGATCAGCCTGGCGCAGGCGAACCAGCTGCAGCGGGCATTGGAACAGCCTCTGCCGGACTCACCAAGCGAACTGGAACCGGAGATCCGACAGGTCTCCCTCCTGCTCTACCTGCACCAGATGGACAGCAGCAGAATGACCCAACACTGACAGCCCCGGCCACTGATGCCGGGGCTTCTGTATCTGGGGTGGCACAACCAGAGCCAGTGGCGCCGGAGCCTGCCGCCGCACCAACGCCGTGGGCGGAAGCCATTGATAACCCGGATGGCACCATCACCCTGAAAGGCGAGGTGCCGGCCATCAAGCAGTGGGCCAAGGAGAGCGGCGTGAAGGCGATCCCGGGTAAGGGTGGCCTGGTAGTAGCCAAGTCGTTCACTGCCAAGGTGCGAGGCCTTACTGCTCCGGCCGCCAATGAGCCTTCGGCACTGGTCGAGGCTGCTCGAGGTGGGGTAGTTCCGGAGCCAACCGAGGTAGATCTTATTGATCGCGACTTGCTGAAGGAGCATGCCGGACGCTGGAAGTACCGATCTGCTGTTGGGGCTGGCTGGTTTACCTCCAACACCAAAGAGGGCGCTATTGACAGGGCGCGGGAGGCCTACCGGAGGGCTTTCGAGAAGGGGGACCCCGTGCCGACTCGCGAGGAGCGCTGGGAACAGTCTGAGCGCGAGTTTGCTGGGCGCATGGACAACCGCTTTGGCGGGATGACCATAAATGAGTTGGAAAAACGCCACCAGAACCTCGGCGGTACCATTGCGGATTTGCAGTTGGCTGGCCGGCACGAGATGAATGGCAATGGCGGGCGTCGCACCGGTGCCGCGGTAGCCAATGAGGGGGCTCGTCAGGCAGGCCAAGAGAAGATGGATCTCGAGCGTTATATCCAGTTGCGCCGTGAGCGAGAAGAGATGGCTGGCAGTGCGCCGACTCGGATGATAGAGGAGGCCCGCGCCGAGGTTGCGCCCGTCGATGCCAGCACCCTGGCCGATGACGAGGCGATTGCAGTGGCCGATGAGCTGGGTCTGGAGCATGGGGATAACCCGGACGATGCCCGCTGGCGGCTGGATGGCGTCAAGCCGCAGGTGCTGGCCGACACGGTTGATCGGGTGCGCAATCCTAGCCAACCAGCCAAGTTTGAGCGCAGCAAGGATAATCCCAATATCGTGGCGGCCCCGCCGGTGGAAGGCGAGCCAGAAACGCGGCCCAACCGGGTGCGGATGTCGCAGCAACGGGTTGCCGCCGTGGGCGAGCAGGCTGGCTTGACGGCGGATGAGGTTGCCGGGATTGTGTCGGATTTCAGGGCTGAGTATAAAGGGGCTCGGTCACTCGATTTTATTGTTGGTCAAACTCAAGAGGATCTTTATGGACCAGAAGGCAGCCCCGAGCAAATCGGATGGAGCGACGGGGGATACCTCCCCGGCAAGCAGCAGGTCCATCTCTTCGCCGACAGCATCACCCGCCGAGCGGGAAGGCTCGGTCAGGATATTCACCAAGGAGATGGGGGAGAAGGAGGGGTATCTGGAGATCCCGTTCTGGATCAGTCGTTCAGACCAGCGTCACGAGATGAACAGGGTGTGGGAGGCGCAGAAAGAGCAAAAGCGGAAGTCGTCACTACCTTACGTCATGAGGTCTTGGGCCACTACGGTCTGGACACGTTTACGCCAAGCGATAAAGAGGCCCTTCTCCAGAAGCTGATCGACGCCAAGCAGGAGAAATGGATCGCCCCAGTCTGGCAGCAGATTGCGGGCGATTCTTTTTATGGCAAGCAGAGCGCACTGCACCAGGCGGAAGAGGTGTTTGCTCATCTCGCCGAACGCGCGTTGCCCTCCCGCTCTATCCAGGCCTGGAACGACATCAAGACCCTGCTCAGCCGCCTGCTGCGCAAGGTGGGGCTGGTCAAGGGTCCCATCAGGGAGCACGAGCTCGATAGCCTGATCAAGGCCGTTGGCAAGGGCATTCGCAGCGGTGAGCGCAGCCGCCAGAATATCCGGGGTGACAAGGAGGTGATCGGCAAGCAAGCCGATGAGCCAGCCAAGGATGACAAGCCTGAACGCATAATCCGCTTCTCCAAGCAGGCCATGGCCCAGGGGGACAAGCCGGCGACACACCTGACCAGCAAGGAGGCGGAGCTGGTAACCAAGGAGTGGTTCAAGCAGTACCGTGGAGCCAGTGGTATTGATGTGCAGATCCACGCTACCCAGGCCGAGCTGGAAAAGGCGCTGGGGCTGGCGGCACAAGATGGCCTGATCCGCCGCGCCGCCTTTGATGATGACAGCGGAACCCTGCATGTGGCCGCGGATACCATCGCCAATCCCAAGCGGATGCGCGAGATCCTGCGCCATGAGGTGCTGGCCCACTATGGCCTGGCCAATGTCCTGGGTGACGGGGAATACACCAAGCTGATGAGCCGCCTCATCCAGTCCCAGAAGGACCCCAGCATGAAGCCGGTGTGGGACTGGGTGAACACCCATTACGCCGATGAGGACATCGGCACCCAAGCCGAGGAAGTGGTGGCCCACCTCGCCGAAGTCGAGCAGGGGGCCTGGGGCCGTGGCTGGGATCGGGTTGTGGCCTGGGTCACCCGGGCGCTGCGTGCGGTCGGCTTTGTACCTGATGGCATTACCGCCGCGGAGACCCGCTCCCTCATCGAAGGGTTGGGCAAGAAGCTCAAGCGTTCCGGGCCGGATGATAATGGTCCGGACGGCGACAAGAAATTCAGCCAGGAGGTAGATCTTCCAACAGAAATAAGCCAAGACTCGGTTGGAAAAACCCTTGATGTTAGCGGAGTGGAGAGACCGACCATAAACCATGATGGGCAGCCAATCCACCAAACCGAGGAGGGGCTTCGCAACTTCTGGCGTTGGTTTGGGAATAGCCTGATGCGAGATGGTGCGGGCAATCCAGTTGTTGTTTATCACGCAACAGAATCAGATATTACTGCGTTTAATACGCGTGATGCGGTCGAGAATCAATCGTTCTATTATGGTGAAGATAATGGTAGAGAAAAAGACGCCGGGGGATTTTTCTTTACCCCCGACAAGACACTCGCCAACGATTACGCCGAAAATCGACCTAATGCCAACATCATTCCCGTCTACCTGAAATTGAATAATCCAGTCTATCTGGACGAGATGAGCCTCGAAGAGCAAGGTAATTATCTGCGCGAGGCCAGAGCGAATGGGCATGATGGTGCCATCATTGGTGATGGCCTCGAATACGTAGTTTTTACCCCTGAGCAAATTAAATCTGCCATCGGAAACAATGGCGAATATTCCAAGTCCAACCCGGATGTCCGCTTTAGCCAAACCAATACCGCAGCCGACGACTCTAAAACTCTTGAGCAATCCATCAAGCAAAAGGCGGTCTACCAAGCCGGAGCTGCTCTTAGCTCAGTAAAAAACTGGCTCAAGCAGGGGCGACCGTTGATGCTTGGGACCTTGACCGACCTGCAGATTGACCAAGTTTACCGAGATATCACGGGCGGGGCTGTATCCCAGTATCAGCGCTTGCGCACCCAGATGGAGGCTGATCGCAACGACATTCTGCTGGATGCAGAAACCCGGATAGACCCTCTGTGGGATGCACTTGGCAAGCAGGAAAAGGCTGATCTTTCCAACCTGATGCACGATGCCACGATGGCCCGCTTGCACCCTGACAAGTCACTCGATGAGAACAGCTACTACCTGGAGGCCAAACAGAAGGTAGAACGAGCCAAGAAACCGGAGACCAAAGCAGCCTATGAAGCAGAGCTTCACATCATCGAGCGCAATCACTCCGAGCTGGCCAGGCAGTACAACGCGCTGCCAGCCAATGCCAAGGCTCTCTACGACACCATGCAGGACACCTACACCAAGCAATGGGAATCCCTGCGTGGTGCGATTGAGCAGCGACTGGAGGATTTGCTAGGTGTAAACCAAGGGCGTGCCATGGCTGCCGAGATGCGCCAGAAGATGGAGCACGCCCTGCAGCATGGCCCTTACTTCCCGCTGACCCGCTACGGCGACTACGTGGTTAAGGCTCGCAAGGGGGACGAGTACGTCCGCGAGCACTTTGAGCGACGAGCCGACGCCGAACAGGCGGTTAAGCAGTACCAGCGTGACGGTTACAACGCGGTGATGACGGTCAAAGAGGAGGGCGGTGGCGATAGCGCCAACGCGAACCAGCTCGGCATGGAGATGCTGAGCTTCCTCGATAGCGCCGATGGGGTCAGTAAGAGCGCCTTGAAAGACGAGATATGGCAGGCGATGCTGCGCATGATGCCGGATGCCTCCTACGCCAAGCATGCCATTCACCGCCGTCGGGTGAAGGGGGCCAGCCGAGATGCACACCGAGCCTACCTCAACAGCGTCTACCACTATGCCCGCCACGTATCCAAGATCCGCTATGGCCACAAGATGCAGGGGGAGCTGGACAAGCTGAGCGAGCAGATCCGGGCTGGTGTCGCAGGTGAACCAAGCAGCCTCAAGCCAGAAGACCTGGAGATAGCTCAGCAGGTGCTCAATGAGATGAACAAGCGCCATGACCTGAACATGAACCCGACCGGCAAGGCGTGGGCGGGTTCTGCCGGTAATATCGGCTTTCTCTACTACATCGGCCCCTCGGTTGCCTCTGCTGTGGTCAACATGACCCAGAACTTCACCGTGATGCTGCCCCAGCTGGGCGCCAAATATGGTTTTGCGAAGTCTGCTGCCGCCATGACCCAGGCGCTGGGGGATTATGTGAAGCACGGTAAATTCAAGGCTGGCACTACCGAAGCGTGGCACTCACTGACGCGCTCTACCACGTTGCCAGCGGATGAGCGGGCCATCCTGGATAGGCTTTACCGTGCAGGGGCGCTGGATCTCACCCAGGCGCACAGCATTGCTGCCAAGGCTGACACCGACCAGCAAGATGCCAAGCCGATGGGGAAACGCTGGCGCCGAGCCATGCGCTGGGCGGGGGCCACCTTCCACAACGCCGAGGTGCTCAACCGGGAGGTGGCCGCCCTGGCGGCATACCGCTTGCTCAAGCAGGCGGAACCGACGCTCAATGGCCAGCAATACGCTGACCGGGTGGCTGAAATGGTGTATGACGGCCACGGCAACTACGCCGCCAGCAACCGTCCGCGCTATATGCGCAACGACATCACCAAGGTGCTGACCCAGTTCAAGATCTACAGCCAGATGATGACCTACGTTATTTACTCCAATGCAATCAAAGCAGCCAAAGCTGGGTCGTTGAAGGCTTGGAAGAAGGGAGTGCTTGGCAAGGAGCTGACGCAAGATGACCTCAGAGCGATTGCCGATGGCAAGCTTGCAGCCAAGACCCTTGGTGGCGTGCTCGCCACCCACTGGGTGATGGCGGGGGTGATGGGATTGCCAACTCCACTGACCTTTGCCGCCTACGCGATAGCGGCAGGGCTAGACGACGATGATGACCGCAGCGGTGAAGCGTCATTCCGCCTGGCACTGACGGAAGCGCTCGGGCCCCGCGCCGGGGAGCTGCTAGCCAAAGGTCCAATGGATGCCTTGACCAACCTCAGCATTGCCGGCCGTACCGGGCTGGGCGATCTGTGGTGGCGTAGCCCCAAGGAGGGCACCGAAGGGGACGATCTGGCATGGCACGCTGTTCAGCAACTGCTGGGCCCGGTTGCCGGGATTGGCATCAACCTGGCGCGGGGCACAGGGCAGATGACGGATGGCCATATTCAGCGCGGGCTGGAAACCATGTTGCCGAAGTCGATTCGCGACGTTGCCAAGTCCTATCGCCAAGCGACAGAGGGGGAGCAGACCATCAAAGGCGACATCATCATGGATGATGTTGCGACCTGGAACGTCGCCATGCAGGGGCTGGGTTTCGGTAGCGCCCAAATGGCCAAGAATTACGACGCCCGCGAATACATCAAGGGCAAGGAGAAGCGCATCGCGGATAAGCGCTCCCAGTTGTTGACCGACTATTACATGGCCCGCAAAAGCGGTGAGATGGACGAGGTGCAAGAGGTACTGGAGCGCATCAAGATGTTCAATGCCATCCACCACCCTCGCGAGCGCATCACCGGCAAGAGCTTGGCGTTGTCGTTTAAGTCAAAGCTTCGCAGCAACGAGCGCACTCAGGGCGGGGTATACCTCAATCGCAACCGCGAATACCTGAGAGAGGAGGGGCGCTTCGCCGATTAATCGCGGCCCTGGCTGACCCCCAGTGACAGATGTAAGCTGGGGGTATTTTCAGGGAGCGAGTTATGACGGTGAGAGAGTGTGTCGAAGGAATTCAAGAGGTGCTATGGTTTCTGGCTGGCCGCATTATGGAGGGGGTGGCAATGGGGTTTATCATCGCCTGCCTGATCGGTAGCACAGACACCTTCTTGGGGGTGTGGATCATCACCGGCGCCATGTTCGCGATGTTTGGGCGGCACTGGAGGGGGTGAACTACCTTCCTCTGAGCAATGAAAACAACCCTACGACGCCAAAGGCAGAAAATAACGCCACACCAGGCAATGCAGCTGCAAGTGATGCAATCCAGTGCCAGCCAAGGCCATGAAGAGCACCAAAGAATACGGCAATGGGTATTATCGGGGCCATTCTAAAGAGCAATATTACGACCATCGCTAGAGTGGCGTAACCATACCCAATAAAATATGAAATGCCAATAAACCCCAAGTATAGGTAAGCAATGGAGGCTAGCAGAATGCCACTCATAGTCAAAGCTGGCGCTATTGATATAACTGCGCCCACTAGATTCTTCACCATGGTCGTCATTTTTCGAGCCAAATAAATAGTGATGATAGCCAACGCAGATATACCTACTATTTGAGAAGGTAGGGCTTTATTGTTTGGTGCCAGCAGTTCACAAATGTATGAGGTTGCCAACGTAAATAGCACTAGCGTAGCTATAAATGCGATGCCAAACAAACACCCGTACATATTTGCCTTTGCCTCGATGGCGTCGGCATCATACTGCTCTTTGCTATAGCACGGCAGCGCTGACTCATCTTTTTTTATCTCAATGATATTGCGGATTTTGTGTTTCCTGGCGTTCCTTTTTTGATACGTGTTATCACCAACGAAATCCTTATGCGGCTCCACTCGTGATCTCCATCACAAAATCAAATAGGGTTTAACAGCACGACTTAGTCGATGCTGTTCAACGTGCTCTAACAGGCCATCCCACTCTTCCTGCAAAGTTGAGTACAATAGTTGACCACTGGTACTCCAAAGATCCGGGGATGCTTTGATGGTTTCCCAGATTCTGAGCTCGTCGTAATCCAGGAGGTCAGGGCGAGCCATAGCAAGATTAGCCAAGCGAACCGACTCATCGGTTGACCATAACCTATCAATCACTTCTAAAAAGCTATCGCCGCGCTCGATATCGAAGATGGCTTCAGCACCGGCGCGTTCAACAGCCCACTCAATCACCCCTGTAATCGTCCGCTTCTGATGTCTTGCCATTAGATCAATCAGGTACTTAGAGCGCGGATCTAGCCTCAATGAGAGGTTAACGCTAGTAGTGTTCTTCTTTGATTTTTTCTCGATAGCCATAACTGGTCCTAATGTGCCGATTGGGATAGTCATCAGCATTTTTCAATGGCGACAAGTATTTACCATGCAGCGCATGAGAGTCAAAGCGCTTCGTTTCACATATGGTATTGAAAAATCATTGCATGCGGTGATTTGTTGGATTATCTTCATCATGTCGAAACGACAACCAAGAGAGGAAGAAGGTGGAGAGCGAGAAGAAAAAACCAATACAGATACGCATGACGCCAGCGATGATCGCGGAGTATAGCGAGAATGCAGACCAACATTTCAGGACGCTGGCAGCAGAGGTGATGTACAGACTGGCGGTACTGGATGCACTGGTAAAAAGGGGAGAGGTAAACCTGAATGAGTTCAAGTTTTAGCAGAAAGAATTCGGCCAAGACGGGTGGAGCCGCCAAGGCCGAGGGATGTAAACCTAACCAGCAAAGTAAGGACTACGGTATGACTATACATCAATCGGATAGACAAACGAAAGTCAATGCCATCGTTATCGAGAGCCATTCTATCGCAGTGAAGGCTGACGGCATGTACTGCCTCAACGATCTACACAAGGCCGCTATGGCGTTGGGTAAGGCGACCGAGAGCCAGCGTCCGGGGGCATTCTTTGATGCAGAAACAAACCGAGAGTTTGCCCGTGTCGTTTCAGAAAGTGCAGGTATCGCTGCATTTAAATCTATAAAGGGCCGCAACGGCGGCACCTGGGCTGTAGAGTTGGTCGCCATGAAGTACGCCGGTTGGATCGATGCTTCATTTGAAGTGCAGGTCTATGCCGCAGCTCAAGCGCTGCGCCACGGCGACATTGAAAAGGCGGTTGAGCTCTCGGGCAGCAAGGCGGCCAAGGTCGCGCTGGATGACATGCGCTTGGCCAAGGCTGTCACGTTGCGCGCCCAAGCGCTCGATCAGCAGATCAAGAACGCCCAAGCTATCTGTAATCTGCTCCCCCACCTGAGTGATGTGTCTCGCCAAACCATTACCGCGTCACTGGTTAACCCAGTGGCGGGCGCTGACATTATTCCGCTGCCATTGCTCACTGAGCATTACTACACAGCCACGGAGGTGGGTGAGCGGTTTGGTATCAGCGCCAACAAGGTGGGCCGCCTCGCCAATGAGCACGGCTTGAAAACCGAGCAATACGGCAAGGTGTTTCTCGACAAATCGCCAAACTCGCCCAAGCAGGTGGAGTCGTTCCGCTACAACGACGCCGGCATGAAGGCCATTGGCGAGATCATCACACTGCTGGAAGTTGGGGGTGCGGCATGAACCTTCATCAGCAAACCAAAGTTTTGGCAGGGCCGCAGAATGACGGCGGCAGCCTGATCATGAAGTCTTTCGAGAACTACCAGATCCGCATCATCACCGACGAACAGGGCGAGCCTTGGTTTGTGGCCAGCGATGTTGCCGCCGTACTGGGGTATGCGCAAACCAACAACATGAACAAGCTGATTGATGAAGATGACAAGAACAAGAGGGTGCTCCAAATTGGAGGAAACTATGTCAATCAATCACTTATAAATGAGTCAGGCCTCTATCAAGCCATCTTCGGCAGCACGAAATTAGAAGCCAAACGCTTTAAACGCTGGGTCACCTCCGAAGTGCTGCCGAGCATTCGCAAGACAGGCAGCTATGGCGCACCGGCCGCCAACCTGCCTGACTTCAGCAACCCGGCCGCCGCCGCTCGCGCTTGGGCTGAGGAGTACGAGCGCGGTCAGGTACTGGCTATTGAGAACAAGCAACAGCAAGCGCAGATCGACTCACTCGAGAGCCTGTTCCGCCAGGGTATGACCATCCCACAGTTCTGCAAGATGCTCAACGGCGTCAACTCTCAGCAGGTGTGCGCCTATTTTGAAGATCGCGGCTGGTTGTACAACGAAAGCCGTTCCGGCAAGCGCTGGCGCGCCGCATCTTACGCCCGTGACACCTACCTCACCGAGGAGCAGCATGAGCAGAAGCGGCATGGTTTCGACCCCTTCATCTATTTCACGCCTGTGTTGTTGCAGAAGGGGGCAGTACGGATCTATCAGATCTACCTGAAAGGTGAGCTCCCCATGAAGAAGGATTGGGACGGTCTGTTCACCCAGGACAAAGTGATCAAGGGGGCCGCATGAGCAGCCAGCCTATTTACCCAGTTTTTAGATTCAGAGATAGCGTCAGTGACGGTGAGAAGGAAAGACGCCTGTCGGGGTTTCGTGATGCCATGCAATCTGTGTCACTGGCTCTCAGCATGAGTGAAAGCCCCCCAATTGTTTTGAGTGCGGCAAGAACAACGCTGGCTGCTGCGTACCTGTTATTCAACGGTAGGGCATTCAACAATGGCACTGTCAGTAAGCTGCTCACACTGGAGGATATTGAGTGGACAATGAGCTGCACGCTCGAAGCTGAGTTTTATGGCGAGGGCGGAAGTAAAATCACTGCGTCTAAACTGACAGAGCTGTACATGTGCCTGACTGTAATTGATGACCACACATGCTGGCTTTCAGAGGCCGGGATTGGGGTGATGGATGGCCTGATGATGAGTACCCTTGGCGTGACATTTGTGATGCCAGACTTCGTCACCGAGTTCATGGGAGGTCTGCAATGAGCGCCGCCCAACTGCAGGTTGAGTTGAATGCCCTGCTGGGGGAATTGGAGGTTATCGACCTCTGTCCTCAGGATCGCAGGGCGCTTGTTGACAGGATCCAGCGCATGATGCCTGACAAGGCTGACTGATACTGATGGGGCTGCGGCCCCATTTTTAATACCCAAATCAGTCCGAAAATGATAAATTCAAGAAGTTTACTGTATGTGTATACAGTATTTCACAGTCGAGAGACTGGGAGAGCAAGGGGGAAATCGGATGGAATCACTACTAAGCGAACTGGAAGAGTTTGTTGAGACGCTGGACCTGGCGCCTGAGGAGGAGAGCAAGATCGCGCGCATTCTGGAAAAACTACGCGATGAAGCCACCGCGTCAGTGTGACGCGGAAGGATTCGGATTGGCCCGCCACTGTGCGGGCTTTTCTATGCCTGGAGGGGAGAAAAGAAAAAAGCCTGCATTTCTGCAGGCTTTCTTGCTCTTGGATCACCAGTGGATCATTTCGATTCCAGTTTTGGTCCAGTCACTGTCGCTATGTTTTTGCTAAGTGGCTGTTTTTTCTGGGTTTGTCCTGTCGGTGTCCTAGTTAAATTGGTGGAGCTGGGGGGATTTGAACCCCCGTCCAAAATTACTACATCCTTGGCACTACATGCTTAGTCACTCTTTACATTCGCCAACCCGCTGCGGAGAGACACGCCACGAATTGACTAGCTCGATTGGTTTTAATGCTTCCGCCCCGAGCAGGACTTCCACACGATCCTGTGAAGGATGACCTTCCGATTCCCTAGGACACAGGCAAGCTAGGGTAGAAGGGCTCAGCGCAGGTTATTAAGCTGCGAGTGCGTAGTTTTCGTCGTTTGCGACTATTTTTTTGCGGTTTATTAACGAGGCCTACCGCACCTCGGCATGCACCTTGGGTTTCGTGAATCTTGTCGAATCCAGAATCAGCCCCAAGTTGTTAAGAGCGATTGTACGCAAAAATCCTGTCATGGCAAGGCGTTGATGGCAATCGACCGGCCTTGGCCGGTCGATTGCTGGTTTATTGGGCGGCGCCCGGCAGGCGGCGCACCATCAACCGCGGTGCTTGTTCTTCATGATGCGCGCTTTTTCCCGATCCCATTCGCGGGCCTTGGTGTCTTCGCGCTTGTCGTGCTCTTTCTTGCCTTTCACCAGGCCGATCTCGACCTTGACCCAGCACTGTTTCCAGTAGAGAGCGAGGGGAACGACGGTGTAGCCCTGGCGGGCGATCAGGCTCTCGAGCTTGTCGAGTTCACGGCGGCTCAGCAGCAGTTTGCGGGTCCGGGTCGGGTCGCACACCACATGGCTGGAGGCCGCTTGCAGTGGCAGGAAGCTGGAGCCGAACAGGTAGGCCTCTCCATCGCGGAAGATGACATAGGCTTCGCTGATGTTGGCCTTGCCCGCCCGCAGAGATTTGACTTCCCACCCTTGCAGGGACAGACCCGCCTCGATCTTTTCTTCGATGAAGTATTCGTGGCGCGCGCTTCTGTTGAGTGCAATGGTGTTGGACCCGGCTTTGTTTTTACTGTTTTTTTTGCTCATGACGGGCGATTTCCGGCAATGACTGGGAGGAGGGCATTATACGTGGGCAAGGGCGGCTGTAAAACGCGCAGCGGGTCAACTGATGGCTTTATGAGCAGTTTGACCGAGGTTTTACCTCCACAAGATGAAACATGATGATAAAATCGCGGCGATTGGATGAGGAAAAGCCATGCCCCGTATTACTCGCAGTGCCCTGGTGATGTTCAGCGCCGAACAGATGTTCAGGCTGGTCAATGATGTTCACGCTTATCCGGAGTTCCTGCCCGGTTGTGTCGGCAGCCGTGTCCACGAAACCGGCGATGACTATATGACGGCCTCGGTCGATGTGGCCAAGGCCGGGATTGCCAAGACCTTTACCACCCGCAATCTGCTCGATGCCAACCGGCAGATCAAGATGGAGCTGGTGGAGGGGCCCTTCAGCAAGCTGGCGGGCTGGTGGACCTTCACGCCGCTGGACGTGGATGCCTGCAAGGTGGAATTCGATCTCGACTTCGAGTTCACTTCCAAACTCATCGAGCTGGCCTTCGGCCAGATCTTCCGCGATCTGGTGAGCTCCATGGTGCTCGCCTTCTCCAACCGCGCCAAGGTGGTGTACGGTGCCTGATCAACTCAACATCGAAGTGGTCTACGCCCTGCCCGAGCGGCAGACGGTGCTGCGCCTGCGGGTGCCTGCACAGACCTCGGTGCTGGCCGCCCTCGAGCAATCCGGCATTGTGCAAAAACACCCCGAGATCGATCTGACGGTCAACAAGTTCGGCATCTACAGCCGACCGGTCAAGGGCTCCGAGCTGCTGCAAGATGGCGATCGCATCGAGATCTACCGTCCGCTCATCGCCGATCCCAAGGAGATGCGCAAGAAGCGCGCGGAAAAGGCCAAGGAAGAGGGACGTGCCGACGTGGTCACGGGTGGCCGTCCCAATGCCAATCGCAAACAGTCTGACTAAATACCTGCATTGGCAGGCAGGATACTTCGTATAAAAAGTGTCAGCACTGGCACGACACCGCATATAAAAAAGGCGCCTTGGCGCCTTTTTTGATCCCGTCATCCACCTGCCAAGTTGAGGCGCTTGGCTACAGCTGGAGCAGTCGCTCGTTCTCGACCACTTCGCAGCCGGCGGGCTGGCGGGAGAGGGTGATCATGGCGCGGGCTACCTGGCCGGCCTCGATGGCGCGCCAGCGGCGCAACCTGCCAACCAGGAGCGGCTTCAGCAACGGGTAGATGGCCTGGAAAAACTGCTCCGAGCGGCGCGGCGGCTGACGATCTCCCAGCAACATGGCGGGGCGCACGATAGCGAGTCGTAGCCAGGACTGGGCCAGCAATGCCTGCTCCATCTCCCCCTTGGTGCGGGGATAAAGGGCAGGGGAGTGCGGGTTGGCCCCCAGGCTCGAGACCACCACCAGTCGCTGGCAGGCGTGGCGGCGGGCCAGCTCGGCAAAGGCCAGCACATAGTCGAGATCGACCCGGCGAAAGGCCTCGGCCGAGCCGGCTTCCTTGCGGGTGGTGCCAAGGCAGCAGAAGGCGAGATCCACCGGTTCGGGCAGATTCACCTCGGCCAGCATATCGAAATTGACTGGCAGCCAGTGGCGGGCGGGTTGCGGCTGCCCGGGCTTGCGGCAGAGCAGGGTCAGTTGGTGCTCTGCTGGCAGTTGTCGCACCAGCTCGCGGCCGATAAGGCCGCTGGCTCCGGCGATCAGGATCCGGCTCATGCTGGCCTCCCAAGTTCAACGAGGGCTGCCAAGGTCTTGCCATCGAGTCGTCCGTGGGTATGGGGATTCTTGGGCTGGTGCATGGAGGCTCCCTCGCTAAGATGGGATGGTGGTGGTCAAATAAAACAAAACCGGCGCGAGGCCGGTTTTGTGGATGGGATCAGAGCGGGGTATGGAAGGCCGCTGGCAGCGGGAAGTCGCCGGTGACCGTGGCCAATCTGTCGTTGGCAAAGGTCAGGGTGAGCTCCTTGCGCTCTTTCTCACCGCGCCCCGGCTGGAATTCATAGAGGTAATACCAGGTGTTCGGGTCAAAGCCGTCGCGCAGCATGGCGGAACCCAGCACGAACTCGACCTGCTCGCGGGTCATGCCCTGGCGCAGTTTGTCGACCTGTTTTTGTTCCACATAGTTGCCCTGAGGAATATCGATGCGATAGACCAGGCTGCAACCAGACAGGGTGAGGGCGGTCAGGGCCGCGGCAATCAGGTGTTTCATCCGCATATCGAGTTCAGATCATCCATTCAAGTCTTTTTAAGCTCGGCAAATCATACCGGCTCCCTCTACGGAAGTAAAAAGCCATTGATCCATCAGCCAATAAAAAGGGCCGCCATGCGACCCTTTCTGCCAATTGCGCCCTTACATGGCGGTGCGGAAGATGGCGACGATCTCTTCGTGGCTCGCCTGCTTCGGGTTGGTGAAGCCGCAGGCATCTTTCAGGGCGTTCTCGGCCAGCAGGTTGAAGTCATCGGCCTTGACGCCGAGCTGCTCCAGCCCGGCCGGGATCTTGACATCGCGAGCCAGCTGCTGGATGGCGGCAATGGCGGCGGCGGCCCCTTGCTCGTCATTCATGGCGTTCACGTCCACCCCCATATGACGGGCTACATCCTTGAGCCGGCCGGCGCACACCTGGGCGTTGTAGGCCTGCACGTGGGGCAGCAGCACGGCGTTGCACACCCCGTGCGGCAGGTCGTAGAAGCCGCCCAGCTGGTGGGCCATGGCGTGCACGTAGCCGAGGCTCGCGTTGTTGAAAGCCATGCCGGCCAGGAACTGGGCATAGGCCATCTGCTCGCGGGCGTGCAGATCGTCGCCCTGATTGACCGCGGTGCGCAGGTGCTTGGCGATGAGCTGGATGGCCATGATGGCGCTGGCATCGGTCACCGGGGTGGCGATGGTGGAGACATAAGCCTCGATGGCGTGGGTCAGCGCATCCATGCCGGTGGCGGCGGTGAGGCCGGCGGGTTTCGCCAGCATCAGCTCGGGGTCGTTGACCGACATCAGCGGGGTGACGTGCTTGTCGACGATGGCCATCTTCACGTGGCGGGCCTCGTCGGTGATGATGCAGAAGCGAGTCATCTCGGAGGCGGTGCCAGCGGTGGTGTTGATGGCGATGAGCGGCAGCTGCGGCTTGGCGGAGCGATCCACCCCTTCGTAATCCTTGATGCTGCCACCGTTGGCGGCCACCAGGGCGATCCCCTTGGCGCAGTCGTGAGGCGAGCCGCCCCCCAGCGAGATGACGCAGTCACAGCCATTGGCCTTGAGCATGGCCAAGCCCGCTTCCACGTTGGTCATGGTCGGGTTGGGTTTGGTCTCGTCGAAAACTGCGCTTTCAATGCCATGTTCTGCCAGCAGGCCGGCGACCTTGGCGACCACGCCGATCTGGTTGAGGATCTTGTCGGTGACGATCAGCGCCTTGCGATGGCCATAACCCTTGATATCGGCTGCCGCCTCTTGCAGACAGCCTGCCCCCATCAGGTTGATTGCGGGAATGTAGAACTTGAATGTCGCCATGATGGACTCCGTTTTATTAGCCATTAAGTGGTATGCGGGCGCCAACATAACATCGTCAGAGGGGATGAAAAGGGGTCAATGGTATCTGCATTGCAACTTTATGGACTCGATCACGTACCGGAAACATGGGTCGCGACAGGGATTGACAAGGGTCCTTGCCCGTTCGCGGGCAGAAAAACGTTTTTCAATTAATTCATCAGGTTAGCAAACGTTTTGCGCCGAATTTGTCACTGTCAATGCAAGGAAGTGTGAGATGCTTCAAGGAATTGGAAAGCGCTTTCGACCATAGTTGGCGCCTCCCCGACGAGGGGAGTGAAGGCTTGAAAGTACCATAAAGAATCATCTTAACTTGCCCCCTGACCATGCTGGTGGGGAGCAACCAGGAGTCCACTATGTCTGATGTATTTCACTTGGGTTTGAAGAAAGCGGATCTGCAAGGCGCCACCCTGGCGATCGTCCCTGGTGATCCCGAGCGCGTGAAGCGCATCGCAGAGCTGTTGGATAACCCGGTGCACCTGGCCAGCCATCGTGAGTTCACTACCTGGCGCGGCGAGATGGACGGCAAGGCCGTGATCATCTGCTCCACCGGTATCGGCGGCCCGTCCACTTCCATCGCGGTGGAAGAGCTGGCTCAGCTGGGCATCCGTACCTTCCTGCGCATCGGCACCACCGGCGCCATCCAGCCGCACCTGAACGTGGGTGACGTGATCGTCACTACCGGTTCCGTGCGCCTCGACGGTGCCAGCCTGCACTTCGCGCCGATGGAGTTCCCGGCCGTGGCCGACTTCGACTGCACCACCGCGCTGGTCAACACCGCCAAAGAGCTGGGTTCCAAGCTGCACATCGGTGTGACTGCCTCCTCCGATACCTTCTACCCGGGTCAGGAGCGTTACGACACCGTATCCGGCCGCGTCGTGAGCCGTTTCCAGGGTTCCATGAAAGAGTGGCAAGCCATGGGCGTGCTGAACTACGAGATGGAATCTGCCACCCTGCTGACCATGTGCACCAGCCAGGGCCTGCGTGCCGGTATGGTGGCTGGCGTCATCGTCAACCGTACCCAGCAGGAAATCCCGAACGCCGAGACCATGGCGAAAACCGAATCTGATGCCATCAAGATCGTACTGGGCGCTGCCCGCAAGCTGATCTGATAGCACCACACCGAGTGGGGGGTGGGGGCCGTTGCGAAAGCACGGCCCCTATCTTTATCCGCCGTTTACCGCTTTGCCCCTCTTCTGCTTGTCTGCCCCTTCATTTCTCCGGTTACCCCTGTTGCCCCGTCATGGCCGCCAGTGCTTGCGCAAAGGGCGCCTCACTGCGGATCTGCATCGGCTCGCCGCTGACCGGATGGACAAAATCGAGTTCACTGGCGTGCAGCATCAGCCGCGGCGCCTGCTCGCAACCGGGCGGCAGCAGGCCGCCATAGAGATCGCAACCCAGGATGGGATGGCCCAGCTGCTGGCTGTGGATGCGCAGCTGATGGGTGCGGCCGGTCTCCGGCACCAGTCTGACCCAGGTCAGCGGCACTGTCTGTCCCTGAATCTGCTGCGCTAGCCGCTCAATCACTTGATAGCGGGAGCGGGCGGGTTTGCCGTTGACGGTGCAGATGCTCATCAGCGGAAACAGCGCCGGATCCTTGGCGATGGAGGCATCGATCACCCCTTCCTCTTCGGCCAGGTGACCGCACAGCAGGGCGCTGTAGGCCTTGCTCACCGTGCGCTGGCTGAACTGGCGGCAGAGCAGGGCGTTGATGGCCTTGTTCCTGGCCACCAGCATGATGCCTGAGGTGCCAAAATCGAGGCGATGGACCAGGGCGCAGCCGGGGTAAGCCTGCACCAGTCGATGGTGCACCGAGTCGAGGTTCTGCGGGTTCTTGCCCGACAGGCTCAGCAGGCCGCTTGGCTTGTTGATGAGCAGCAGGTGCTCATCCTCGAACAGGATCTCGATGGTGGCCGCACAGGGCGGCGCGATGAAGGTGTCGACGATGACGGACATGGGGCGCACGGTCTGAAAAGGGAGGGGGATCATACCCGAACCGGCGAAGCGCGGCGAATCGGTGTGAGTGCCGGCGGCAAGTGATTGATCTGTTTGGCCAAGGCGTTTTGTGACTCCCTCCAGAGTTAATCCTGCCGCCGCTTGCTAAGGTATGGCTCCCTGTCATGTTGTAAGGAGTCCGTCCATGGCGTTGCCCGTTATTCTCGATTGCGATCCCGGCCACGATGATGCCATCGCCCTCATCCTGGCGCTTGCCAGCCCCGAACTCAAGGTGCTGGCGGTCACTACCAGCGCCGGCAACCAGACGCCGGACAAGACCCTCAACAATGCCCTGCGCATCCTGACCCTGCTGGGGCGTGACGATATCCCGGTGGCGGCGGGGGCCCCCAAGCCGCTGGCCCGCGAGCTGATCATCGCCGACAACGTCCACGGCGAATCGGGTCTCGATGGCCCCAAACTGCCTGATCCGGCCTTTGCCCCCGTGGCCATGACCGCCCTTGAGCTGATGGCCAAGTGCCTGCGCGAGAGCCCTGAGCCCGTGACCCTGGTGCCGACCGGCCCGCTCACCAACATCGCCTTGCTGCTGGCGGCCCACCCCGAGCTGAAATCCAAGATCGCTCGCATCGTGCTGATGGGCGGCGCGGCGGGGCCAGGCAACTGGACCCCGGCGGCGGAATTCAACATTTATGTGGACCCGGAAGCGGCCGATATGGTGTTCAAGTCGGGGCTCCCCATCACCATGTGCGGGCTGGACGTGACCCACGAGGCGCAGGTGATGGACGAGGACATAGCGCGGGTGCGCGCCATCACCAATCCGGTGGCCCAGTGCGTGGCCGGGCTGCTCGACTTTTTCATGATCTACCACCGGGATCCCAAGTGGGGATTTGCTGGCGCGCCGCTGCACGACCCCTGTACCATTGCCTGGTTGCTGGCCCCCGCACTGTTTCACGGGGTCGAGTGTCGGGTCGATATCGAGACCGGCGGCACCCATACTAGCGGCATGACGGTGGTGGATCGCTACGGTCTGACCGGCAAAGCGGCCAATGCGCTGGTGTTGCTGGGGCTGGATCGGGCCGGTTTTATCGATCTGCTGGTCACGCGGCTGCGGGCCTTTGACTGAACGCAGTTCCACTCTTGCAAGAAGGGGCGAAGCGATGTGGAAGACAGGGCTGGCACTGCTGGCCGGGTTGCAACTGACGGGGTGTGCCACGCCGTTCGAATCGATGTGGCAGGGGCTGGCGACCTGCGAGCTGGACGATCTCTATCTCGACAGCGAGACCGGCCAGCCGGTGCACCCGCAGCTCAAACACTTCACCCCCTACAAGGTGACGGACGGTTTTGCCTGGTACAAGACCCGCCAGGATCTGCACGGTCTGCCCATCAGCGGTTTTCTCATCCCCTCGTCCACCTTCGAGGTGCACGCCCTGTTCGTGGATACCCCCATCGCCAATGCGCGGCGTCTGACTCACAACGCCTATGGCAGCGAGTTTTCCGACGAGCAGAAGCACGATGCCGGGCTGGTGCCCCTGCTGCTGCGCGACCCCAACAACCCCAAGCGCTCCATCATCGACTGCACCAAGGGGGAGACCCAGGATCCATTGCCAGAGGAGCCTTTCCCCGAATAGGTGCAAGGCCGAAGCCTTGGCACAGATAAATAAAAGAGGGCCAGCCTTGTAGGCTGGCCCTCTTTTATTCTGGTGGGCAGAGACCTGATTAGGGATACCCCAGCGTCTCCTTGATGGCAGGTAATTGCGCCGCGATCCAGGCAGGATTGATGGGCCCCCAGTCACTGATGCGATAGTGCCCCTGCAGATGACGAGCCCCCTCGGTCTGCTCGAAGCCACAGCTGATGTCCAGCTCGGCCAGAGCGCTGAGCGTATCCTGCGCGGTGCGGCGCGGCATGCCGGTTGCCTCCATGATGGCCGGCACCGTATCCGTGCCCTGGCTGATGAGCCAGGCCACGTAGAGCCGGCGATAGAAGCTGGTGCGCGTCTTGCTCGGCTCACTCATTGTCCGTTCCTCCGGCAAGCTGCTTCGCTCATATCTCGTCCTCGAGCCGATCGAAGTAGCGCCAGGTGGCGATGGCAGCCTTGCCCATCACCAGAGCCCAGATGCCGAACCAGAACCAGCGGAAGAAGCTCCAGGTGGAGGCGTCGGGTTCGGTGCTCTCAATCTTGGTGACGTTGGGGAACATGGAGAACATGTTGATGCGCCAGCCGTAGGAGGTGATGATGGCCAGCCGTTTTTCGAACTCCATCGACTTGGCCTTGGCCTGCACGTCGGCGGCGTTGAACTTGAAGTAGAAGGGCCAGCCCCACTCGGTGTCTTCGTTGCGGAACACTCGGATCTTCTCGCCGGGCCGCTCGGTGTAGATGTAGTAGACGTCGGTGGTGGGACCGTCGGCCGGGTTCTTCTGGCTGATGGGACCATCCTTGTCGGTACGTTTCACCTCGACCCCGGTGATGGTGGCGATGGTGTGCTCCGGCAGATAGAAATCGAGCCAGATGGCGGAGACGAGGGCGATGAGCCCGAGGCCGATGAAGGCCGGTTTCTTGAAGGACAGCTTCATGATGATCTCGCATGAGGGGGAGTGACGTGCCTCTACCATACCCACATTTGGTGAGGTAGCCCAGCCCCCAATGAAGCCATGTTATAAAAAAGAGCGTTTAAAACAACAACAAGCCGTCAGCTCCATTAACAGCAAGGCCCCGGATCCGGGGCCTTGCTGTGCTCACGAGGGCGTGGTTACAGCTGGAACTGGGCCAGCTGCTTGCGCTGCTGCTCGGCGAGCTGTGACAGTTCGTGACTGGCGGCGGCACTCTGGCTGATGCCGGCCGCGTTCTGGTTGACGATCTCGTGGATGTTGGTGATGTTGCGGTTGATGTCGGCGGTGACGCAGGACTGCTCTTCGGCGGCGGTGGCCACCTGGGCGTTGGCGCCGTTGATCTGGTTGACCGCTTCGGTGATGCCGCCCAGCAGCGCCTGCACCTCGCCGGAGAGTTGCTGGTTGTGGGCCAGGATGGCGAGGGTCTCCTGCACGCCGCTGTTGGCCGACTGGGACTGGCTCTGCAACTGCTCGATGATGGCCTGGATCTCCTTGGTGGAGTCCTGGGTGCGGGCCGCCAGCATGCGTACCTCGTCGGCCACCACCGCAAAGCCGCGGCCGGTTTCACCGGCGCGGGCGGCCTCGATGGCGGCGTTGAGCGCCAGCAGGTTGGTCTGCTCCGAAATCCCCTGAATGACCTCGATCACCTTGCCGATCTGCTCGGACTGGGACTTGAGCTGGGCCACCTGCGCGGCGGCGCTCTCGAGGCTGCCCGCCATGCGGCTGTTGGCCTGGATGCTCTCGGCAAACAGCGTCAGCCCTTGCTCGACTCTGTCGTTGGCATCGCGCGCCAGCTCGTCGGCCAAGGCGGCGTTGTGGTTGACGTTGTCGGCGGTGCTGGCCAGCTCGGTGACGGCGGAGGCCACCTGCTCGGTCTCGCTGCGCTGTTGCTGGGCGTTGGCTTCGGACTGGGTCATCACGGCGGCGAGCTCGGTGGCGGCGGAGGCCACGTTGCCGCTGATGCCGGTCAGGGTCTGGATGGTGTTGCCAAGCTGGGTCAGGGTCTGGTTGATGTCGGCGGCCAGCTGGCTCAGCTCGTTGTCGCCGTCGGCGGCGGCGCGCACATTGAAGCGGCCCTGGGCCACGGCGCGCATCACCTGCTGCAGCTGGCCGATGGGGCGCACTATCCGGCCGGACAGCCACCAGCCACCAAACAGGGCGGCCAGCAGGGCTGCCCCCATCAGCAGCAGGGTACGCAGCAGGGTGGTGTGGTAGTGGGCCTGTTCCTGGGCGATCTCATCCTGGATCAGCTGGTTGATGTGCGCCGACATGGCATCGATCTGCTTGATGAGATCTTCCCCCAGCTCGCGAAAGCGTAGGCGGGCCTGCTCATAGGCGGCGGGATCACCGCTACCCTGGTGCTTGGCGGCCAGCAGCGGCAGCATGTTGTTGCGGGTGTGGCCGAGGTAGGCCTGCAGGGCGGCCGCCACCCGGCTGTTGTCCTGCTCGGCGCCGGTGATGACCAGTCTGGCCAGGATGGAGCCGATCTCCTGCTCGGCGGCGGTCAGGTCACCGGGCAGCGTGGCAAAGCGTTCGGGGTCGTAGAGGCCATAGATGGCGGTGGTGCGCAGCCGGTAGGTGGCGTGGATCAGGGTGGCGATGTCGTCCTTGTGACGGGTCACGCTGACGGTGGTGTCGTTCATGTCGCCGATGGCGCTGTCGATGTCCTGCTTGCCGATCCCGATCATCAGGATCATCAGCAGGCTGGCGAGCAGGAGAGGAATGAGTACTTGCAGACGGATAGAGAGATTATTCAATGACATGAAAGATCCTGACCCAGAAGAGGAACAAGGCGGCATCTTACACAGGCGCGACAAACCTTGCCACAGGTTTTTATGGCTGAAATCATGCTGAACGAAAAGGTTTTTTCTTGTGTTAAATGAATGTGATAGGCAAGATCGTCGGTCTGTTACCATGGAGGTGTAGTGTGTCCGACTGGATCGATCCCGCCATTCTGGCGCTGTTTATTCCCACGTTCTTTTTTGTCTCCGTGACCCCCGGCATGTGCATGACCCTGGCGATGACCCTCGGCATGAGTCTGGGGGTGCGCCGTACCCTGCACATGATGTGGGGGGAGCTCATCGGGGTCGGCCTGGTGTCGGTACTGTCGGTGATCGGGGTGGCGGCCGTCATGCTCAACTACCCGGCGCTGTTTGCCGCCTTCAAATACGTGGGCGGCGCCTATCTCATCTGGCTCGGCATCCAGATGTGGCAGGCCAAAGGCAAGCTGGCCATCCCGGCGGATCTGTCGGCGGCCCAGGAGACCCGTCCCCTGGCGCTGGCCATGCAGGGTTTCGTCACCGCCATCGCCAACCCCAAGGGGTGGGCCTTCATGGTCTCTCTGCTGCCCCCCTTCATCAACGCGGCCAAGCCGATGGCGCCGCAGATCAGCGCCCTGGTGGCCCTGATCCTGGTCATCGAGTTTTCCTGCCTGCTGCTCTACGCCAGCGGTGGCCGCACCTTGCGCCACTTCCTCGCCAAGAGTGGCAACGTCACCCTGATGAACCGGATCGCCGGCTCCCTGATGTTCGGCGTCGGGGTCTGGCTGGCGCTGGGTTGATTCGCTTGCCAGCTGGCCTGACTCTGCCGAAAAGCCCCGCCCCGCGGGGCTTTTTCGTGATGCCTCTGGGCATTCGAACTTGCCATGAACGCGGTCTCCAGGGTGGGATGGGGGAGGCTGGCCACATTTGCTTACATTTATCCGGTTTGCAAACGGCCGGGATGCCGTCAGTCTCGAATGGCATTCTCTTGCGCCTGCGAGAGAGTGCACAGGGTCCGTTTATTAACATTCCGAGCAAGGAGATTTAAGGATGATGAGGCTGACCAGTATTGCATTGCTCCTGTTTGCCGGCGCGGCAGTCGCCGGCAAAGAGAGAAACCTCGATTTTTACAACATCAAGGAGCCGCAACTTATCGAGCTGTTTGCCCGTCAGCAGGGGGCGCCGGGTCAGTCGATCAGGGATTTCTACAAACTACCTACACAGATTGACTATGAAATAAATCTGGAAATCGTTGTATGGTAGGGCTTAGTGGCCTTTTCCAGA
>NZ_JAPCIV010000053.1:0-24904 GCF_027707585.1 Aeromonas sp. QDB39
TGGATACCGTGTCTCCTTTCCCGGGGAATGGCTATGGCACAGCGAAGGTGTAGCACTATTGGGATCAGTTATTTAGCATATATATGTTAGAGAGAAGGGCACTTATAGATGTTCCTTGTGGTATGCCTTTTCCAGTCAAGTTGGTTTTTATTAACTCAAGGCCTCGTACTTTCTCTCTAAAAGTTTTTATATCGCAGAGTCTTAATCCTGCAGTGTTGGGATTGTTTTTAGATACTTTAAGTGCCGTATACAACATGTCTCTATTGACTACGGAGGATTTTGTTAGAGACCTATATATATTAAAGTGGTCATTTGGTAATGAGTTTTCTTGGAGTAGTTTATACCACATTGTTTTGAGTATTTCATGATCTAAATTATCAAAAAAACCAGAAATATCCATCGCGATTGCAGTGCAATTACCATAAGACTTTATTTTTTCAAAAGCTATGTTGGCAAAATCAATATTACTTTTACCAAGAGACCTGAAAGCAAGGACGGAGTCTTTTAATTGCGATTCAGAGAGGGTTTTTTCATATAAATCAGATAATAGCTCTGCATAGTAAGAATAAATGTGAGAGTCGACATGTGATGCGTATGAAATTGGTCTTGTTTTGATTTTCTTTAGAACATTACCATCTTTGTCTATTGATATTTTAAGGCTTTGTATATCGTACTTTATTAGCGGGAAGAATGCATGTTGGGCGACATTGAGGGGAGATTTTACTATCTTACATGCTTTCCGCAATTTTACTGGAGAATCAAAATGTAAGTAACCACGACTCCGAAACCATTTATTTTCTGAGTTCATTATATAAAGCCTTAAATTGCAAAACCCGGAAAGGTAAAGGACTGTGGCCATCCGATTCCCAATCCGGGCTTAACAAACGTACTTAAATACGCATTCACAACATCGATATGATGCCGGCCACGAATGTCAGATATGATATATGATACCATCATCGCAGGAGTGTTCGACGTGAGTCTACTAGTCAGCTGCGGCCATGCAAGTCGTCTGCTAGCCAGTGTACTGGTGAGCGTTCTACTTGACAGCTTGTGATACACCTTACTTCCTAAATAAGTAAGCGAAAACATGATAAATAATGGTGAGGACAAACTCAATAAAATATTTGTATATTGCTAGAGATTTTCAATCTATCTAGCAAAACTTATTTTTATTTTTTAAAAAATCGTAAGTTTGGCTTCGTAGGTTCAGTCCTAATCTACAAGTTGCGTTGGCTGTGGCTTCTAATAATGAAGCCCCATGTTTGTTGAGCATCTCTTTTTCCAACCCCTCATCCCCAGCCCTTCTCCCGCAAGGGGAGAAGGGAGCAAATATGCTGTCCGATTACGCTTCGCTAACCGAACCTACGTAGCTGATGGATTGCGGTTAGCCAAACCGGTGTGGTGGGCGATCATATCCCCGATGCGGTTTTATCCCCTCTCCCTTTGGGAGAGGGTTAGGGTGAGGGGAGCATTCAGGTATTAGATGGTGAGCTCCAGTCGGTTGCCTTCCGGGTCGAGGAAGGTGCTCTCGTAATAGCCATCGCCGGTCCAGCGGGGGCCGTCCAGGTGCTTCACCTCGGCGCCTTTCAGCAGCTTGAGGCGGGCGGTCATCTTGTCCACCTCCTCCACGCTGCCGAGGGAGAAGGCGATATGGGCCAGCCCCTGCAACGGGTGTGGCAGGTGCAGATCCGCCGGAAACAGGATGGGGGTGTGCATCAGCTCCAGGCTGGCGCCCCCCTCGAAGCGCACGAAGTAAGAGCTGAACTGTTTGCTCGGGTTGTGATAGCGCTCATTGGCCTGCCCGCCAAACAGGGTGCAGTAGAATGCCTTGAGTGCCTCCAGATCCTGCGCCCAGATGGCGACGTGATGGATATGCATGGCTGGTCTCCTGTGACTTGATGCCCTTGATGTTATGCTGGGGCCTGTCCCTTCGACATGGCTGAGCCCGTCCTGATGATGTCTGAAACTGCCAACACCGATCTTGTCGATGTCTCCCCCGACTGCCGCGAGCAGATCTGTTGTGACAGCCTGCTGCCGGCCCTCGCACAGGAGCAGGTCTGGCTGGCGGGCTATTCCCGTCTCAAGACCCGCTACCGTATCGCGCGCCGCTTTGCCGATGTGCACTGCTTTCTGCTGACCCTGGGCGGCGAGGGGGAGGTGCAGGTAGGGGATCGCCGCGAGCGGTTGCAGGTCGGGGAGTGGGCGTTGATCCCGGCCGGGGAGCCGCTCTGCTACCAGCTTGGTGAGCAGCTTAGTGAGCAGGTGAACGAGCCGTTGGATCAGCCATTGAGTGAGACGGGCGAGTGGGAGCTGGTGTGGCTGCTACTGCACAAGGATTCCCCCTGGGATGCCTTCGCCAGCCATCCCCGGCTCGGCTGTACCTCCCAGCAGGCCACCGTGCTGCGCACGCTCGAGAACCTCTATGCGGAGCAGGAACGTCATCAGGACCCGCTGCTCAGCGCCCTGCTGGTTGAGCAGCTCGGCTTTTACCTGCGCCGGCTGCTGCAGAAGGGGGAGGGGCAACGGCGTGGCGAGCGGCTGGCGCTGCGCCTCGAATTGCTGCTCAAAGAGGCGCTGACCGAGCCGTGGGACATAGCGCGCATGGCCGGCGCCCTGCACCTCTCCGAACGTCAGCTCTACCGGCTCTGTCAGCAGCACTTTGCGCTGGCCCCCATGGCGCTGCTGCAACGGCTGCGGCTGCAGCGGGCGGCGCTCTTGCTGGCCAGCCGGGCCGACTCGGTGAAGCTGCTGGCCGAGCAGTGCGGCTTCAAGAACGAGTACCACTTCTCCACCGCCTTCAAACGCCAGCATGGCCTGGCGCCCAGCTACTATCGCAGCCTGCATCATCCCGCCTTTAAAACCGGACAAGGGTGAAATATTGAGCCACACTGGTTGCTACTGTTATTCAGACGAACCCGATGGCGGCCGATAACCGGAACAAGCGGTGGCGGTTTTCATCGATCAACGGATAGCGGGCTGTGCAGCTGTCTGCCGCTGTCATTTCTCAACATCAGGCTGGAATGCCCTGCACTTTGCGGGGCGGCAAGACAAGGATGGTCTCCATGCTGCAGGACAGCGACACGATCAGGATCTCGGACGTCAGCGAGGCCGTAATACACGGCATTCTGGCGGTGGTGAGCGACGGGATCTGGGACTGGAATGCCAATACCGGCTTCGTCTATCGCAATCCGGGCTGGTATCAGATGCTGGGCTATGAAGCTCACTCCCTGGGCAACAACGTCTTCACCTGGGAGAGCGTGATCCACCCCGACGACATGGATCGGGTGATGGCCAGCTTCGATGCCTACCTGAGCGGCGCCGCCCCCGATTACCGGGTCGAGTATCGCTGCCGCAGCCGCGCCGGCGACTATATCTGGATCGAGGATTGCGGCCGTATCATCGCCCGCAACCCGGATGGGTCGGTGGCCCGGATGATCGGCGCCCATCGCAACATCCACGCCCAGAAGCTGCTGCTGGAGCAGCTGGAGCGGCGCAACCACACCCTGGAGCAACAGATTGCCGAGCGCACCGCCGAGCTGGTGCGGCTCAACGAGGCGTTGCAGCAGAAGGCGGAGGAGAACCGCCAGCTGGCGGAGACCGACGCCCTGACCGGCGCCGCCAGCCGCTACCGGCTGGAGCGGGCCATCCGCCAGGAGTGCGAGCGGGCCAAGCGCTTTCACCAGCCCTTCTCCGTCATCGCCATGGACGTGGATGACTTCAAGCAGATCAACGACAACCACGGCCACCACGCCGGGGATCAGACCCTGATCAACATAGTGGCGCTGGTGCGCAGCCACATCCGCGAAATAGATCTTATTGCCCGCTGGGGTGGCGACGAGTTCATGGTGGTGCTGCCCAATACCGGCCGGCTCGATGGCCGGCTGGTCGCCGACAAGCTGCGGGAGCTGCTGGTGCAGTCGCGAGTCTGCCAGCACTTCGATATCACCATGAGCTTCGGGCTGGCCGAGTACCAGCCGGACGAGCACATGAGCCAGCTGATGGTGCGGGTGGATCGGGCCCTCTACCAGGCCAAGCTGACGGGCAAGAACCAGATCTGCGAGTAGTCCGCCCATAGCCTGCGTCGATGGTCCGGCGAAGCCGCCGCCATGTCGGATTATTCTGGTTATCCCCCCCGAATGCGTCTTGACCGCACCCTCATCTTGACTCCGTACGAGTACGCTGGTCTGATGCGCGCTCTTTAATCCCCCGCGAGACATGAAACGATGAAAAAGAGCATCCTGGTTGCCCTGACTGCACTGCCCCTGATGGCCAACGCCGGCCTGATGGATTCCCTGACCGACACAGTGACCAGCAGCGTGACCAGCACTGCCAAAGAGATGGCCGGCTCCGCCATGGACAGCGCCTCCAATGAAGCGATCAAGAAGGCGCTGGACATCAAGGAAGGCGGCTCCAACAAGCAGGCCATCAAGGACAAGCTGGGCGCACCGGCCAGCACCAAGACCGAAGCCGGTCTGGATGTGTGGACCTATGACCTGGGTGCCCTGAACAAGGTTTCTCCCATGCTGGCAGAGACCTCCAAGACCCTGTTCAAGGATGCCGAAGCCGCTCAGAAGAACGTGCTCATCAAGTTCGAAGGCGAGACCGTCAAGACCCTGAACCTGGTCGACAAGACCAAGGCTTGAGTCTGAAAGACGTGCATGAAAAAAGGGGCCCACAGGCCCCTTTTTGCTGTCTGATGCTGGCCGTCAAACCTTGAAGCGGTGTACCAGCGCCAGCAACTGGCGATTGGAGCTGAGCAGCGCCGCTGCACTCTGTTCGGTGTGCTGGCCGTTTTCCAGCAGCAGGTTGAGCATGTCGCGAATGCTCACCATGTTGCGGTTGATCTCCTCGGTTACCCGGCTCTGCTCCTCGGCGGCGGTGGCGATCTGGCTGCTGAGGTCGTGGATCCGCACCACTGAGTCGGCCATGTTGTCGAGCCCCCCCGTCACCTGGCCCGTGGTATCCGCTGCCGTCTGACAGCTGCGCTTGGTATGTTCCATGGCGACCACGGCTTCGGCGACGCCCTGGGTGAGGCGCGACAGCATGCTGCCCACCTCGGCCGTGCTGTTCTGGGTGCGCGCGGCCAGGGCACGCACCTCGTCGGCGACCACTGCGAACCCGCGTCCCTGCTCACCGGCCCGCGCCGCTTCAATGGCGGCATTGAGCGCCAGCAGGTTGGTCTGGGCGGCGATGCCGCCGATCACCCCGAGCACGCTGCCGATCTGCTGGGCATCCTCCTGCATCTCCAGCACCTTGGCGGCCGCCAGATCCACTTCATCGATCAGGGCCACCACGCTGGCGGAAGCCGATCCCACCACGGTGCGTGAATTGGCGGCCTGGCCGTTGGCGGCGTCGGTGAAGCTGGCCGAATCGCTGGCGTGTTGCGCCACGCTGTCGGCGGTGGAGCTGAGTTCGGTGAGTGCGGTGACCACCTGCTCCGTTTCGGCGGCGTGTTCGTTCAGGATCCGTCTGGCCTGGCCGGTCTGCTGATCGAGGCGTGCCAGCTCGTGGGTGATGAGATCGGTGGCGTCCGTCACCTGTACCATCATCTGCTGCAGATAGGCGATGAAGCGGTTCACCGACAGGGCGATGTGATCCAGCTCATCGTGCCCCTTCACCTGAATGCGGGCGGTCAGGTCGGCATCACCGGCACTGAGGGCATCGATATTCTGCTTGAGGGTCTGCAGCCGGTTGCCGAGTTGACTGACGGCCAGCAACATCAACCCGAACAGCAGCCCTACCAGTGGCAGCTGGATAGAGGCCAGGGTGGTGAGCACATCCCTGCTGTCTTGCGTCAGCAGGCTGGTTGGCAAGGCGGTCGCCAGCAACCAGGGAGTCCCCTCGATGGCTTGCAGCAGCAGGGTCTGCTCCTCCCCCTGATCCTGGAAAGTGGTGCGCAACTGCGCCTGGCTGCGGGCTTGACCGAGCAGGCCGGCAATGGCGCTGGCGAAGGGATAATCGGCGTGAGCGGAGAGATTGCCCAGCACCACATCACCGTTCAGGCGGGCGTTTCGGCTCAGGATCTTGCCGTCAGCCTCGACGATCATCACCTGGCCACCGATCTCCTGCTCCTTGCTGGCCACCAGATCGTTGAAGAAGCCCAGGGTCACGTCTATGGTCGACACCCCGTAGAGGGCTCCATTGCGGTAGATCCCCATGGCGCAGTTGGTTCTCGGCTGCTGGCTGGCGCCGTCCTTGTAGGCGGCGGCCCAGGCACACATGCCTTGAGGGGCTTGCTGTCCCGCCTTATGCCAGGGTTGTTCGAAGTAGTTGGGGGCCTCAGCAGAGTTCCAGTAGGTGTTGGGGATCAGCTTGTTGGCCGCATCCCTGTGATAGAAGGTGCTGAACTTGGCGCGACCGGCTTCCCGCTGATCCGGCAGTGGCCAGATGCCGCCGCCAAACACCATGGCATTGCCGTATTGATCGATCAGCGCTGGCAGCAGGGCATCGATCTGTTCGCTCGGCAACTGGGCGACCAGCTGGGTGATGCTGCGGGACTGGCTCTGCACCCCGTTGAGCTGATCGCGGATGTCGGTGGCGATCTCGCTGACCCGCAGCGCCACATTCTGTTCACCGGCCTTCTGCAGCGCCGGCTTGATCCAGAGCTGGATGCCAAATACCGTCAGGGCACATACCAGCGCCATGAATCCCACAAAAACGGCGCTATAGCGCCCCTTGATTGTCCCCAGACTCCACCCCATAACGACTCCTGTCTTGTATTGGCTCGCCGATGGGCGACCTTGTTATGCGAGGCGTCATTATTAGCTATTTCGAACATAAAACGTTTGTTATCGCTCACAGAACCCGGAGCAGGGAGGAAGGGAAGTGAGGGATGTTGGAGTGGATCTCGGCGGGTAACCGGCCGAGCGGGAGGGCGGAACGAAAAAAGGGTGGCCGAGGCCACCCTGTTTCGGGTCGAGGCGCGTTTACTGATGCGCTTCGGCGAACTGCTTCATCGCTTCGGCGTGCTTGGTCATGCCGTCGGCACGCAGGCTCAGGTTTTTCACGAATTCAGCTTTCTTGGCCGGGTCTTCGATCTTGTCGTAACGCTGCTGCAGGTGAGTCTGGATCTGCTCCGGCGTCATGTTCTGCATGCGGGCCATCTTGTCGTGGCGGCCGCCATGGTGCTTGCCGCCCATCATGCCGCTGCCATCCATCGGGCAGTCGGTCATCATGCCGGGCTGGGCGGTGGTGACGGCTTCGCTGGCGGCATAGGCGCCGAGCGGCAGGCCAAGGATCAGGGTGGCGGTCAGCAGGGTCTTGGTCAGTTTTTTCATGGTCTATCTCCTTGCGGATTGAGTTCGGGGTCGGCTTGCTCGCCTTGACCCTAAGTAAACACCAGACTGGTGTCTGAACTTTGCCAGTTGAAGCCTATTTTGTAGCAGAGTGTGACACGGTGACGCTGTACAGGGCTTGACCGGGCGCATGCCGGGCGGGAAATAAAAATACCCCGTCAGCGTCGCCCGCTGGCGGGGTATTTTTAGGCTGGGGTCGGCTTAGCGCTGGCGACCGCTGCCGACGCTGTAGGGCATGCGATAGCTGCTGCTCTCGCCGTCCAGGCTGAGGGTCAGGTCACCCTGGGCCCGCATCGGCAGACGCACCTGCTGCATCCCCTGCAACTCGGCAGGCACCCGCTTGAGCACGTCGCCGGTGGCATTGCGGATCACCAGGGTGGGGTGTGCCTCATTGCTGCTGACGGCGTCGTGCCAGTTGACGAACAGCAGGCCGGGGGCGGCACTGACGTCGGCGGGCAGGGCGGCCTGGGCCAGGCCGGTGTGGGCCAGGCCGGCCAGCATTAACAGAGTCAGGCTCTTGTTGATCATGATATTGCTCTCCTTGGTATGACTCGCCGCAAGATGGCGGCAGAAAAGTCAGGGTGCGCAGCCGCCGCCTGGCGGCCGCACATCATGACGAAGGGGGTTCGGTCGCTCCCTTGGCGTCGCAGCGGCCGGGGGCCCTGTCGGCGGGGGATGTCTGCTTATGGTTCGGGGGGCTCGCCGGTTGGGGTGAGCTGCCGCTCGCCTTTCTGGCAAGGGCTTCGCTGGCGGCAAAGGCCAGCAGCAAGGGGGTGGTGAGGGCCAGCATGGCCTGTCTACTCCTGCAACCGATGGGATGGCCACAGTAAACAGCCGGCTTGTGTCTCAACTTTGCCGAACGGGCGCTTTTTTGTAGCAGAGTGTGGCATCTTGCTGATCTGGCACACTTTGACACAAACCGCCCGGCAGATTTTCGTATACTCGTGCCAGCTCTAACAGGAGAGGCCTCATGAACCAAAGCAGCACCCACATTCTGGTGGTCGACGATCACAGCGAGATCCGCGATCTGCTGAAGCGTTTTCTGGAACAGCACGGCCTGCGGGTCAGTTGTGCCCGGGATGGCAAGGAGATGAAGCGGCTGCTGGAGGAGCGGGAGTTCGATCTGCTGGTGCTGGATCTGATGATGCCGGGGGAAGATGGCCTGACCCTCTGCCGCGAGCTGCGGGCCAAGTCCAGCCTGCCCATTATCATGCTCACCGCCATGGGGGAGGAGACCGACCGCATCATAGGGCTGGAGATGGGGGCCGACGACTACCTCGCCAAGCCGTTCAATCCGCGCGAGCTGCTGGCCCGCATCAAGGCGGTGATGCGTCGCACCCAGGTCGAGCCGCAGCCGGCGGCCGAAACGCTGACCCGGGATCTGCGCTTCGATCGCTGGCTGCTCGACATCAACCGGCGCGAGCTGGTGGATGAGGAAGGGGTGGGCCTGAGCCTCTCCACCGCCGAATTCGACCTGCTGCGGGTCTTTCTGGAGCGGCCGCAGCGGGTGCTGAGCCGGGATCAACTGCTGGATCTGGCCCGTGGCCGCGAGGCGGTGGCGTTCGACCGGGCCATCGACACCCTGGTGAGCCGGCTGCGGCGCAAGCTGGAGCGGGATCCCAAGAACCCGGAGCTGATCAAGACCATCTGGGGCGGCGGTTACCTGTTCGCCGCCGATGTGACCCAGGTATAAGGCCGTGGGGATCCTCAAGCGTGGCTGGTCGAAACTGTGGCCCAAGGGGCTGACCGGCCAGATCATCCTGGTGGCGCTGGCCGGGCTGGTATTGATCCAGCTGCTCAGCATCCAGATCTACCGTACGGATCGGGAGGAGGCGCTCGGCTACATCAACAGCCGCAACGCCATGCAGCGCATCGTCTCCGTGGTGCGGCTGCTGGCCCTTTCGCCCCCCTCCCTCTATGACGAGATCATCAAGGCGAGCCGCAGCGAGACCCTGCTGCTGCGCATCGCCGACGAGCCGCTGCAACCGGACAACCGCAGCCCCCGCTTCGAGCAGCTGGTGCGCTCCCGGCTGGGCTACCCCTTGACCCTGATGGTGGAGATCAGCGCCGAGCTCAAGCAGGATGCCCAGCGCAGCCGCGCCTGGCAGCACCACAGCCGGATGATGAAGGATCGCAAGGGGATGCCGCCACCGCAGGACATGCGGCTGTACGGCTCCATCCAGCTGCCGCGCGGTGGCTGGCTGCAGTTCAGCTCGCTGGTGGACAAAGAATCGGCCAGCTGGTCCTGGCAGACCACCCTCAACCTGATGCTGGTGGCGAGCCTGGTGATCGGCCTGATGATCTGGCTGTTCCGCCGCGCCACCCTGCCGCTCAAGCAGCTGGCCGCCAACGCGGATCGGCTCGGCCGTGGCGAGGACATAGAGCCGCTGCGGGAAGAGGGTCCGACCGAGGTGCGCGAATCCATCCAGGCGTTCAACCGCATGCACACCCGGCTCGATCGTTTCGTGCAGGACCGCACCCGGATGCTGGCGGCCATCTCCCACGACCTGCGCACCCCCATCACCAGCCTGCGGCTGCGCACCGAGTTTCTGGACGAGGGGGAGGACAAGGAGCGGATCCAGCAGACCCTGCAGCAGATGGAGCAGATGCTGGCGGCGACCCTCAGCTTTGCCCGGGAGGAGGGGCAGCAGGAGGCGACCCGGGAGCTGGATCTGGTGAGCCTGCTGGAGAGCCTGTGCGACGACTATGCCGACACCGGCCAGCCGGTTACCTGCCTGGCGGAAGGCAAGCAGGTCTATGCCTGCCGCGCCAATACCCTGCGGCGGGTGCTGCAAAACCTCATCGGCAACGCCATCAAGTACGCCGGCAGCGCCGAGGTGTCGCTGGAGCGCACCGACAGCGAGCTGGTGATCCGGGTCTGTGATCAGGGGCCCGGCATCGATCCGGCCAGGCTGGAGGACGTGTTCAAGCCGTTCGTGCGGCTCGATGAGGCCCGCAACACCGAATCCGGCAGCGTGGGGCTGGGGCTCTCCATCGCCCGCACCCTGGTGCACCAGCACGGCGGCGAGCTGACCCTGCACAACCGGGAACAGGGCGGGCTGGAAGCGCGCATCAGCCTGCCGCTGTAAGAGCGGCAGGAGCAGGGCGGGGAGGATGGCGACGAGCCGCCTCCCCGTTTTTTATCTTGCACTTATCTGACTGAAATCACGCCTATTTCATACTCGCTCATGCTTGTTCTTCTATGCTGAAGGTGGCGATAATCGATGGCCGCACAGACGGCCAAACAGCAAGGTTGGTGCAGGGATGGCGGGCGATTCTGGTTTTCGGTGGCGAGTCTGGTGCGGGGTGTGGTTGTTGCTCTTGGCACAGGCGTGGCCCGTGTTGGCAAATACGCCGCCCAAGCCGCTCATCGTGACCAACTCCAAGGCCTGGCAGCCCTTCTCCTACCTCAATGAAGAGGGTCAGCCCGATGGCCTGCTGATCGATCTGTGGCGCGAATATGGCAGGGTTACCGGTCGTCCGATCCAGTTCAAGCTGGTGGATTGGCAGGCCTCGCTGGACCTGGTTCGCAACGGCCAGGCCGATGTCCATGGCGGCCTGCTCTGGTCGCCGGAGCGCAATCTGGTCTACGACTACGGTCAGGCCCTCTCCCATGTCGACTCCCAGCTCTTCTTCGCCAACTCCCTGCGCGGTTCGGACGTGAACTACTACCTGCTGCACGAGAGCGTGGGGGTGGTGACGGGGGGCTACGAGGAGTACTACGCCCGCAAGCACTTCCCCACCACGCGCCTGCGCACCTTCGATGACAACGACGCCATGCTGCGGGCGGCCTTCAGCGGCGAGCTGGATGCCTTCATCGCCGATCTGCAGGTGGCCAACTTCTACATCTACACCTCGGCGGATCCCACCCGCTTCATCCCGGTGCGCCACCTCTACAGCGACGAGATCCGCTTCGCCGTCGCCAAGGGCAACCAGGCGTTGCAGCAGGAGCTGGAGCAGGGCTTCTCCCGCATCGGCGAGGCGGATCGGGAACGGATCGTCCGCAAGTGGATGCACATCGAGACCGTCTACCCGGTCCATCTCTGGCCCTGGCTGCTGGCCATCGGCGGCCTGGTGCTGATGGCCTACATCATCCAGTTGCGGCGGGCGGTGGCGAGCCGCACCGCGGAGCTTATCCAGGCCAACGCCAGGCTGGAGCGCCTTGCCGGCACCGACTCCATGACCGGCATCCTCAACCGGCGCGCCTTTTTGCCACTGCTGGAGCAGCGGCTGGCCAGCGGTCAGGCCTCGGCCCTGCTGCTGTTCGATCTCGATCGCTTCAAGGGGATCAACGATCACTTCGGCCACGGGGTCGGGGACGAGGTGTTGTCGGCCATGGTGGCGCAGGTACAGCGGGTGCTGCCCGCCAGCGCCCTGTTTGCCCGCATCGGCGGGGAGGAGTTTTGCATCAGCCTGCTGGTGGCGGACATGGCGACGCTGCAGCAGTGGGCCGCCCGGATCGGGCGGGAGGTGAATAGCCACAAGTTGCCAACCAGCGCCGGGGCGCTCGGCATCTCCATCAGCACGGGGGCGGTGTGGGTGCCGGCAGGGGGCGGGGCGGAAGGTCGACGGGTGTTGTTGCAGGCGGATCAGCTGATGTATGGCGCCAAATCGCAGGGGCGCAACACCTGGCAGGCGGCAAGCTACGTGAAAGAGGGGGCTGGCGAGGCGGGGAAATAAAAAACCGCCGCCCAGAGCGGGCGGCGGCGTGTCATCAGAAGTTGTAGGTCATGCCCAGGGTGTAGCGGCGACCATCCAGCACGGTACCGAAGCTGGTGTAATCCACCGTCTTGTCGAACAGGTTGTAGACACCGGCGGTGACATCCAGGTGTTCGTTGGCCTTGTAGACCAGACCGGTGTCGAAGAAGGTGTAGGAGGGGGTGCCCTCGGCCATCTTGACCCGGCTCAGGTAATCGGAGGTCTTGCTGCGGAAGTTGACCCGTGACCAGAGGCTGACGGTTTCGGTGGTCTGCCAGTCGACCGTGGTGTTGAACATGTGGCGCGGCATCTGGTTCAGCGGCTTGCCTTCCATCGCCCCACTCTTCTGCTCGGACTGGGTGAAGGTGTAGCTGGAGGCCAGCGACCAGGCGTCATTGATGGTCCAGTTGGCCGTGCCTTCCACCCCGCGCATATTCGCCTTGTCGACGTTGATGCGGTCGCTGATGAAGTCATAGGTGTGACCGTTCAGGGTGCAGGAGGGGTTGCTCTTGCTTTCGCAGCGGCGGATTTCGGAGATCTTGTCTTCGAAGTCGGTATTGAACAGGGTCAGCCCTGTGTTCAAGCCTTGTTGACCATCCCACAGCAGGGCGATCTCCTGGCTCACGCTGGTTTCCGGTTTCAGTTCCGGGCTGCCGACCAGCATGCCGTCCTGAGTGCCGCCGCCGGTGGCCTGGCCCCAGTTGGCGGCCGACATGCGCAGATCCGGTGAACGATAACCGGTGGAGACGCCCCCTTTCAGCGTCCAGGAGTCGGCCAGGTGCCAGACCCCGTACAGACGCGGGCTCCAGTGGGTGCCGTAGTTCTGGTCCTGATCCATCCGCACGCCGCCGGTCAGGGCGAAGGTGTCGGTCAGCGACCACTCATCTTCCACGAACATGGCCCAGCTCCAGCGGGTCAGCTGATTGGCGCGGTTGGCCACGTTGAGCTGGTTGCCCTGATCCTGCAGATCCTCGTAGCGGTACTGGCCGCCCACGCTCAGATAGTGAGCCCCCAGTTCAAACTGGGTGTGGGTATCGGCGATGGTGTTGATGAGCTTCATCTGACGGCCGGGGTTGGTGTTCTCTTCCCGCTGCAGGTAGCTGGTGGAGGAGCCGAAGTCATAGCGGCCGTCGTGGGTGATGGCGAAGTTGGTGCGCTCGTAGGTGCTCAGGCTGGGTTTTGACTTGGCCGAGAGAGATTCACCCGGTGTGCGGTTGCGATCCTGCAGGCCGCGACTGGCCTCGAAATCGAAGCGGTTGTGCTCGTCCGGGGTCAGGCTGAAGACGGCCGTACCGCTGCGCATCTCCTGCTCGGCGAAACCGTTCTGGAACTGATCCTCACCGCGGTGGGAGAGCTGGCCGTTCACCCGCACCCCCAGCAGTCCATCCACCAGAGCGCCGGCCGTGTAAGCGTTGGTCTGGAAGATGTCGCCGGATTCCTTGTTCTCCTGGAAGGTCGAGTCGGCATGCAGCGAGCCCTGCCAGGCGGTCATGCTGGCGGTCTTGCGGGTGATGACGTTGATGACGCCGCCCATGGCGTCAGAGCCGTAGCGGGAGGACATGGGGCCACGCACCACTTCGATCCGCTCGATCGCCTGCAGCGGCGGCAGCCAGCCCTGCTCGATGCCGGGGCCGTCGCTGTTGGGACGGGTGCCACGGCTGTCGACCCGTTTGCCGTCGACCAGCATCAACGTGTACTTGGAGCCCATGCCACGAATGCTGATATCGCTGCTGCTGCCACCGCCGGTGATCACCACCCCGGGCACATCCTTCAGGGCGTCGGTCACGTCGCGATAGGCGCGTTTCTCCAATTGCTCGCGGGTCACCACCGAGATGGAGGCGGCGGTATCCTCGATCTTCTGCTGGAAGCCGGAGGCGGTCACGACCATGACCTCCTGCTCGGCGGCATAGGCGTGTGATGCGAGGGCGGCGAGAATGAGCGTGGTCAGCTTGTTGCGGTGCATTGTTATCATGTTGGCCTGAACTCTTTTAGTAAGAAGATGCATTCATCCTTTGGGTGAATCGATGGGGCGGTCTCATCGCATCCCGCGTGAAACCAGGACCAGAAAAGGTTCAATTGGATAATCACCAAGTCGGTCGGCAGGCATTGTAGTGATCGCTGGATGATGTGTAAATGATAATTAATCTCATTAATATTGTGCGGTTATCCTCTCACCAGCAGATATGGGATGAGGAGCATGTCTGGCGCGGTGACGGGAAGCGGGGCTGGGATAGTGAGAAGGTTGAGAGGGTCGGCAGAGGGGGAATGGTAAATGGCAGACAACAAAAAACCCGCCGAAGCGGGTTTTTTCAATTCTTGCAGCGGATCGTACCAGCCGGCATGAGCAGGCGGACCGGATCCCCGGCTTGAATTACAGAGCTACTACGTTAGCAGCAGCCGGGCCTTTCTGGCCTTGCTCGATGGTGAACTCAACGCGCTGACCTTCGTCCAGGGTCTTGAAGCCCGGGGTCTGGATGGCGGAGAAGTGAACGAACACGTCTTTGCTGCCGTCGGTTGGGGAGATGAAGCCAAAACCTTTCTCGGCGTTGAAGAACTTGACGGTACCAGTCATTTTGTTGGACATGATAATTTCCTTAAATAGTGTTTACAGTGCCAAATGGCAATCTATGATTTTTCGTCAGCAATACGTATGGGGAGCACTAAAGAAGGAGAATTATTTGATAAGAAGAATCATGGATAATTCTTATACTAATCGCTGCTTTACTAAAATGACTGCCTAACATAACCAGGTCTGAACTACCGAACCATCGCAAAAGATTAAAACATGCCCATTTTCTTAAAGCAAATTTTATCTCGCTGCGAGTGGTCGGATATCGACGCAGCCACTCTCGGTGTGGGTGTCTGCAGCGCAGGATCCTGCGGCGTTGCAGGTCGCTGGACGCATCATGGCAGAGATAGGTTCTCCGCCATGGTGTGAGTTGGCTGGTTGAGGTAGGGGGCGTTTGGGCGAGAGGATTGGCCGTCAGCGTTTGCTGCGAAACTTGTTGCTGACGGAGTCCACCCAGCTGAATGTCTCTGGCAACACCTGCTTGCTGGCTCGTTCCTTGGCCTTTTCCCGTGCCAGTTTGGCGGCCACTTTGGCGGCGGCAGCACGGTCTGCGACTATCTTGAGTCTGCCTTCCTCGCGGATGCGGTTACGCTCGGCATTGCTCAGTTGGTGATCTGCATTGGCCTGTGCTTTTTGGAGCAGCAGGGTGATCTCGGCCTTTTCGGCGTCGGTGAGGTCCTTCATTTCCAACTTTTTCACGGCGTGCTCCTGATGGCGGGAATAGTCCACCCTACCACACCTGCCGGCCGTTTATTGCACAATCGACGCCGTTTTCGAATACCGCTCCACCGGATGGCCGTTGTCGAAGTGAATGGCCTGCCGCATTCCCCCGCACGGCTCAGCGTCGTTAACCATGCCCGCTCGGTTCAACATGGATCAGCACGACGGCGTGGGGGAGGTGTCGCATGATGCCCTGCTCTATCCGATCGCAGATGGCGTGGGAGTGCTCGATGCTCATCTCTTTTGGCAAGGTCAGGTGGAAGTCGATGTGACGACGGCGTCCGGCCTGACGGCTGCGCAGATCGTGAAAGCCGCCATGCTCCGGGCAGCACTCTTCGATCACTCTGGTAGTGATGGCCAGCTCTTCCTCGTTCATGCTGTGGTCCAGCAGCGGTTGGAAGGCCTGCTTCAGCATGGCGATCGCCTCCTTGAGGATGAACAGGGCGACACAGATGGCAACAACGGGATCCAGCAGATAGAGGTTGTAGCCCAGTCTGTCGGCGATCCAGATACCGAGCAGGCCAACGGCGACCCCGAGCGAGGTCAGTACGTCCGCCTTCAGGTGCAGTGCATCGGCGGCCAGGGCCACGGACTCTTCCTCCTTGGCCACCCGGTAGAGGTAGGCGGAGACGCCGCTGTTGACCAGCGCCGAAAACAGCATTACCAGCACACCGAGACCCACCCCCTCGATCGGGGTTGGCGTGATCAATTTGCCGACGGCCTCGAATATTATCCAGCCGGCTGCCAGCAGGATCAGCAGCGCTTCGATCACGCCGGAGACGTTTTCAATTTTGTCATGACCGTAGGGGTGGCGTTGGTCGGGGGGAATATCCGATTTGCGTACGGCCACCAGCGCGATCAATGCCGCCACCAAGTCCATGGCCGAGTGAATGGCCTCGGAAATAATACTGACGGATCCGCTCAGTATGCCGGCAAATATCTTCATGATAATCAAGGTGATATTGGAGCAAACTGAGACCAAGGCCGCTCTGGTTTTTCTGGTCATGGGACGTCCTTATTCTCGCTGGAATATTTTCACAAATAGGGCTGGATAATATCAGCTTGTCCTGTGTGGCGCTGCTTTGGGTTGTAACTTTTTGTTTCTGGCGATAGTGAGAATGCTTATCTAAATTATCTCTCATTATTTAAAGAGAATTCATTTTGGCATTCAGTGCTTTATTTCATGCTGCCATGAAATAAACCTGTTTGGCGTTATTTTATAAGGAATAAACCGCTTATCCGGCCGTTCATTCCTCGCCCGGATCGGGTCAGCGGAAGCGGGTGAACACCTGCTGCCACTGGGTGATGGGATGAGGGTGGATTCTTGCGCAAGATTAGGGGTATGCTGGACTGAGTGCGATCGCAGGATCGTCACTGAAAGCGTACTGTAGTCTACGATTCGGATGGCATGCTGGAACCTGGGTTCCAACTGTCTGGGTAACATTTTTGGAGTTTGATGATGAGTAACAAAGAACATCACAACGGCAAAGATGCCAAGAAAAAACCGCAGATGTCACTGAAAGAGAAGCGCGAAGCCAAACGTCAGAAAGCAGATCTGAAAAATGGCGGCGCGATGAAGTAACGCTCCCCATGCTGTAGTTCCTTTGGAGCCAGTAACAAAAAGCCAGCCTTTTCGGGCTGGCTTTTATGTTTTCAGGAGGCTCAGGGAGTGGCCCCGTAGCGGGCAAATATGCGCTGATAACGGCCATCGGCCCGCATGGCATCGAGCCGGCGATCGAACCAGCGCTGCTGCGTCGCCTGGCGAAAGGCAAAATGGTAGTGAGTCGGCGCAAACAGATCGTATTGCCGGACCCGGCCGGGAGCATAGAGCTCGGCACCATATTTGCTGTTGGCCAGCTGTGCCAGATAGTAATAGAAAACCCGCTGCTCCAGGATCACCGCATCCACCCGCCCCAGCATCAACCTGTGCACCTGTCCCTGCTGCTTGGCGACCTCCTCGTAACGGGGATTCTGGTCAGCCATGCTGGCAAAGGCACCTCCCAACACCTGACGGGCCCGCTGGAAGGCGCTCACCCTCAGCGTCTTCATGTCGTCCAGAGTACTGATGTGGGTTTTGCCGAGGGTGAACACCCGATTGTGGAAGGCGATCACCGGCTGCGACAGGAAGACGTCGTGCAACATGCCGGGTTTGACGTTGATGATGGCATCGAGCTTGCCGGACTCCAGCATGCGGAAGGTGCGCTCCAGCGGCAGATATTCGAATTGAGGCTCATAGCCGCTGTCCCGAAAGGCCTCTCTCATCAGGTCGAGCTCGATCCCGCGACCCTCTTCTTCGATCACATAGGGCGGAATGGCGAAGCTGACCCCCACTCGCAATGGCTCGCCGGCCAGCAGCAAGGATGGCAGCAACAGGGTGGCGCAAGCCGCCACGCACAACAAGATTCGATACCAAGACCCCATGCGTTCTCTCTGGCAACTGGATTGCCCCGATCATAATCCCAAGGCGAATGATATGGGGACGTATGGCTGGCAAGACCGGCCAGGAGGCTGGATTGCGTGCCACGTCTGCGTCAATAACAGGCAAAAAAAGGCCCTGCATGAACAGGGCCTCCGGGATCTGACGTTGCTTAGAACGGAATGTCGTCGTCGAAGTCCATCGGCGGCTCATTGTACACAGGCGGTGCAGACTGTGGCTGCTGGGCCGGACGAGCATAGCTGCCCTGTTGCTGCATGTTCTGCTGCGGAGCCTGGGCAGGACGCGCCTGGTTCATCGGCTGCTGGGACTGCATACCCTGCTGCTGACCCCAGTTGCCCTGAGACTGGCCACCCATGCCCTGGCCGGCGCCGCCTTGCGGACGGCCACCCAGCATCTGCATCACGCCGCTGAAGCCATCGACCAGCACTTCGGTGGTGTAACGCTCCTGGCCGCTTTGATCCTGCCACTTGCGGGTCTGCAGCTTGCCTTCAACATAGACTTGGGAGCCTTTCTTCAGGTACTCGCCAGCCACTTCGGCCAGCTTGCCCATGAAGACAACGCGGTGCCACTCGGTACGCTCTTTCTGCTCACCGGTCTGCTTGTCGCGCCAGGTGTCGGAGGTGGCCAGGGTGATATTGGTCACGGCACCGCCGCTCGGCATGTAGCGCACTTCCGGGTCTTGCCCCAGGTTACCGATCAGAATGACTTTATTGATGCCTCGACTGGCCATAATCTCTCTTCCACCCTTTATATACCGGCCGGGCCATATGCCCGGGCCAACTCAACATATCGTTTGTTTTCTGTGAGATAGGCGACGCTGCAGGGCTGCCCCGCCACTCATGTGATGACTGTGTCCGGTTCAGCGCGCCAGTTGGCCACCTCCCCGTTTTCAGATTTTGCCCGCAATAGTAACAGTTGGGGAGAAAGAGCGCACATCTTCCTGACGCTCCATCCCGTGTCCGCCGAACGAAGGATTAACTTACACGAGGCCGACCTTGGCCAGCAAGTGAGCAGCAACGGGGAGTCATATCATCGAACGGTCGAGGCGAGAAGGGGGGCCAAAGACCGGTGTGACAGCCCCTGTCCGGCCAGGGGCCAGTATTTCACCCAAATGGGGGGGCTCGGCTAGTTATTTGTATTGCTTGGAAAATTGGTGAGTTTCAAAGGAGGCGCATCGGCGTCTAATACTTTTTTAATGCTGCAGCCTGCGGGGGGCTTGGTACTCTCTGCTGCCGAAAAACACCATGGCCGGAATGTTCAAGGACCAGCGCTTCATGATCACCCCATATCCCATCGTATTGGTAACCGAAGACAATGCGCAGGCGACCAGCTTTCAGAGCTACCTGGCCGAACAGCTGGCTCTGCCCATCCTGCTGGTGAGTGCACTGGAAGGCCTGCCTCAAGCGGATGAACTCGAGCCGCATCCGTTGTTTCTGGTGGATCTGGATTACCTCAAGTCGAGCCAGCAAACGGGGTGGCCACGGGAGATCTCCAGCCGCTTCGGGGAAGCCAATACCGTGCTGCTCAATGCCCCCACCAGTACGGATCGGGAGTTGCTGCTGATGTGGCCCCATACCAGCGGGCTCTTCTTCTGTCAGGATCCGCTGGATCGGCTGGTACTCGGCATTCGCAAGGTGCTGGAGGGGGAGTACTGGATCCCGCGTCATCTGCTGTGCGATCTGGTCAACTACTATCGCAAGGGCGGGGAACACCACCTGCGCAACCAGACGCTGCTGACCGTGCGCGAGCAGGAGATCATCCGCTACCTGATGACGGGGGCCTCAAATACCGAGATCGCCGACAGCCTGTTCGTGAGCGAGCACACCATCAAGTCTCACCTCTACAATGTCTTCAAGAAATTGAACGTGAAGAACCGCCTGCAGGCGGTGAGCTGGGCCAAGGAGTATCTCTGAAATCGATGGGGATGATGGATAAAACCTGTCTATTCATCCAGTAGTCTCTATGCCATACTGACTCGCTCAGGTTTCCGTATCGAGCGTGCAACAAGATGGAAAAGATCGTGGTCCGGGGTGCTCGCACCCACAACCTCAAGAACATCAATCTGACCCTGCCCCGCGACAAGCTGATCGTGGTCACCGGCCTCTCCGGTTCGGGCAAATCCTCTCTGGCGTTCGATACCCTCTATGCCGAGGGGCAGCGCCGCTATGTGGAGTCCCTCTCCGCCTATGCCCGCCAGTTCCTCTCCCTGATGGAGAAGCCGGACGTCGACCATATCGAGGGGCTCTCGCCCGCTATTTCCATCGAGCAGAAGTCCACTTCCCACAACCCGCGTTCGACCGTCGGCACCATCACCGAGATCTACGACTACCTGCGTCTGCTGTTCGCCCGGGTCGGTGAGCCGCGCTGCCCGACCCACGCCATTCCGCTCGCCGCCCAGACCATCAGCCAGATGGTGGATCAGGTGCTGGCCCAGCCGGAGGGGAGCAAGCTGATGCTGCTGGCCCCGGTGGTGCGCGATCGCAAGGGGGAGCACACCAAGCTGCTGGAGAATCTGGCGGCCCAGGGCTACATCCGTGCCCGCATCGACGGCGAGGTGTGCGATCTCTCCGACCCGCCCGCGCTGGAGTTGCACAAGAAGCACACCATCGAAGTGGTGGTGGATCGCTTCAAGGTGCGCGATGACCTGGCGCTGCGTCTTGCCGAGTCGTTCGAGACGGCGCTGACCCTCTCCGGCGGCATCGTACTGGTGGTGCCGATGGACGGTGAAGAGGGGGTTGCCCCCATGACCTTCTCCGCCAACTTCGCCTGCCCGGAGTGTGGCTACTCCATGTCGGAGCTGGAGCCGCGCATCTTCTCCTTCAACAACCCGGCCGGTGCCTGTCCTACCTGTGATGGTCTGGGCGTGCAGCAATATTTCGATCCGGCCAAGGTGATCGGCGATCCGGCCATCAGTCTGGCCAACGGCGCCATCCGCGGCTGGGACAAGCGCAGCTTCTACTACTTCCAGATGCTGAAATCCCTCTCCGAGCACTACAAGTTCGATCTGGAGACGCCGTGGGAGGATCTGCCACTGAAGACCCAGGAGGTGATCCTGCGGGGCTCCGGTCGCACCGAGATCGAGTTCCGCTACATGAACGATCGCGGCGACGTGGTGGTGCGCAAGCACCCGTTCGAGGGGATCCTGCACAACATGGAGCGTCGCTACCGGGAAACCGAGTCCAACTCGGTGCGCGAAGAGCTCTCCAAATACATCGCCAACAAATCCTGTACCAGCTGCGGTGGCAGCCGACTGCGGGAGGAGGCGCGCCACGTCTTCGTCGACAACCGCAACCTGCCGGCCATCGCCGAGCAATCCATCGGCGATGCACTGGCCTTCTTCGAAGGGCTGAACCTCACCGGCCAGCGCGCCCAGATTGCCGAGAAGATCTTGAAAGAGATCGTCGAGCGGCTCGGTTTCCTGGTGAACGTGGGTCTCAACTACCTGAGTCTGTCGCGCAGCGCCGAGACCCTCTCCGGCGGTGAAGCGCAGCGGATCCGGCTGGCCAGCCAGATCGGTGCCGGTCTGGTGGGGGTGATGTACGTGCTGGACGAGCCCTCCATCGGCCTGCACCAGCGCGACAACGAGCGGCTGCTCAAGACCCTCACTCATCTGCGCGATCTCGGCAACACCGTGATCGTGGTGGAGCACGACGAGGACGCCATCCGCCTCGCCGACCATGTGCTCGACATCGGCCCGGGGGCCGGGGTGCACGGCGGTGCCATCGTCGCCCAGGGCACGCCGGAGGAGATCATCAATAATCCGGAGTCGCTGACCGGTGACTACCTCTCCGGCCGCAAGCAGATCGCCATTCCCGCCGAGCGCACGCCGCTCACCGGCAAGTGGCTGAAACTCAAAGGGGCGAGCGGCAACAACCTGCGCAACGTCAACCTGGATCTGCCCATCGGGGTGATGACCTGCGTCACCGGCGTCTCCGGCTCCGGCAAGTCGACCCTGATCAATGACACCCTGTTCCGCATCGCTCACCGCGAGCTCAACAAGGCCACCGAGTCCACTCCTGCGCCCTATCGGAGCGTCGAGGGGCTGGAGCATCTGGACAAGGTGGTGGATATCGACCAGAGCCCCATCGGCCGTACTCCGCGCTCCAACCCGGCCACCTACACCGGCCTGTTTACCCCGATCCGCGAGTTGCTCTCCGGCACCCAGGAGGCGCGCTCGCGCGGCTACCAGCCGGGTCGCTTCTCCTTCAACGTGAAAGGGGGGCGCTGCGAGGCCTGTCAGGGGGATGGGGTCATCAAGGTGGAGATGCACTTCCTGCCGGATGTCTACGTGCCGTGCGACGTCTGCAAGGGCAAGCGCTACAACCGCGAGACTCTGGAGGTGAAGTACAAGGGCAAGAACATCCACGAAATCCTCGAGATGACGGTGGAAGATGCCCGCGAGTTCTTCGATCCGGTGCCGGCGGTAGCGCGCAAGCTGCAGACCCTGATGGACGTGGGCCTCTCCTATATCCGGCTCGGCCAGTCGGCCACCACACTCTCTGGCGGTGAGGCGCAACGGGTCAAGCTGGCACGGGAGCTCTCCAAGCGGGATACCGGTCAGACCCTCTATATCCTGGACGAGCCGACCACAGGGCTGCACTTCCACGACATCCAGCAGTTGCTCAAGGTGCTGCACCAGTTGCGGGATCGCGGCAACACCATCGTCATCATCGAGCACAACCTGGACGTCATCAAAACCGCCGACTGGATCGTCGATCTGGGGCCGGAGGGGGGCGCCGGCGGCGGTCGCATCCTGGTGACGGGGACGCCGGAGCAGATGAGCCGTTGCGAGGATTCCCATACGGCCCGCTTCCTGGCGCCGCTGCTGGCACGATAATCCGTTCAATAATGTGACAAGGGGCCCTGGGCCCCTTGTTTTTATTGTGGTAATTCAGTGACCTCCAGACGGTCCGATACTCCATACTTGGGGCAAGACCCTTCCCGTTTCGCATTGCCATTCAAAGGATATTGGCGTCCATGGCTCAACCGTCCCGCTCCATCGATCATTTGCTGGCCTACTCCATGTTCCCCGTCTGGGCTGGCGCTATCCTGATGCTGCTCATCGTGATCGCGCTGGCCCAGGTGCCGGCGGCGCAGCGGGTCGAGGAGCGGCGGATGCAGGATCATCTACAACGGGTGGTCAGGGCCGTGCAGGGCGACATCAATGCCATCAATGCTTTCACCCGGGATTGGGGGATCTGGGACGAGAGCTACCACTTCCTGGCCAGGCCCAATCAGGGCTATATCCACTCCAATCTGCTGGTCGACACCCCGATGCGGGACTTTGAGCTCAACGTGCTGAGTTATATGGATTTGCAGGGCTCTGAAATCTGGACTCGCACCCTGCTGCCGGAGGCGCCTGATACGGACACCACCCTGCTCCCCTTCTTTCTGGATGACCTCAAGCTGCAACTGCTGCGTGAATCGCGGCAGGGGGGGATCCACAGTCTGAGCGGGGTGAGAGGCTCGTTATGGGGGCCGCTCATCTTCTCGCTGCAGCCGGTGACCAATACCCTAGACGATGCCAAACCCAATGGCTATCTGCTGGCAACCCGTTGGCTGGATGAACGCTATCTGGACGATCTGGCGGTGCGGACCGCGCTCGCCTTGACCATTGCCCAGCCCAGAACTGGCGAGCACCAGGGCTCTTTCAAGCCGTTCAAGCCATACATGAGCTACCGGCTGGTGGATCTGGGGTTGCAGCGTGTCAGGGGAGAGGGGTTGCTGCTGGACAACGACGGCACCCCCGTCTTGACCCTGATTGTGGAAGAGGAGCGTGACGTGTTACGGGGGGCGATGGAGGGGGCGATCTGGACCTTCATTGGCATGCTGCTGATAAGCTTGGCCTGCATTCTGATGGCGCTGGCCCGCTTGCGCGCCATCGTGCTCGGGCCGATCGGCGAGCTGGTGGGGGCGCTGCACAAATTTGCCGAAAAGCAGGATGTGAGCGTGTTGCCGATCATCGACAGCAGTCAGGAGATGGCGCTGCTCAGTCGCAAGTTCCGGGAGATGGCGGCCAGGATCAGCTTGCACCACAGCGCCTTGCAGGCTTATTCATCCAGGATGGAGACGGCCGCCTATACGGATCCGCTGACCCACGCCTTCAACCGGCGCTACCTCGATGAATGGTTGCTCAATCGCGATGCGCTGGCGGCAGGCAGGGTGTTGCTGATCCTGGATCTGGATCACTTCAAGCAGGTCAACGATCGTTTCGGCCACGACATCGGCGATCTGCTGTTATGCCAGCTGGCGGAGTTGCTGCGGGGGGCCCTCGCTGAGGAGGAGCCGCTGATCCGGCTGGGTGGCGAGGAGTTTCTGCTGCTGCTGACCGGAGATGAGCCGACACGGGTTGCCCAGCGGGTCGAGCGTCTGCGCCGCAAGATTGCCGACTGCCGCTTCGGGCGCGAAGAGTTGCCGCTCTGGATGACGGCTTCACTGGGATTCTGCGATTACCCCCTGCATCGGGAGCTGGAGGATTCGTTCTGGAACCTGAGCTTCAAACTGGCGGACATGGCGCTGTACCGGGCCAAGCAGGAGGGAAGGAATCGCTGGCGCGGATATAGCGGGGAACTGGGGCCGGCGCAGTGGGATTTGAACCCGGAGCAGATTGTGGCGGGGGAGTGGCTGCGGTGTCAGGCGTCTCACACCAGCCAGTCGGCTTAGTGGGTCAGAATTAATAGCGCCATGCCGAGAACGAATCCCAATAAAATAAACAGGAAGGAGCCAATACCCCAGATGGCAGCCAGTATGGCTACTATTTTGTCCCTTCTGGTTTGTGGTTTCATAAAGAATTTCTTACAGCCCGGCTACATGGCTCGCAAAAATACTCTGGTTGGGCGAGTGAAACAACCGTTTTTAGCCGTTTAAAGCTCCGATAAGATGCATTTAAATTATTCTTTAATGTGGCTGGTTTGATTTTGAATTGACGTATCAATATGTTTTTATTGTTTATTTCGCCAATTGTCAGCCACATCTCGGGAGTCTTAAGCTGCCGTACACATCTATCTATTTCTTGGTAACGTTTGAGCTAAATCAATAACTCTGCATTCACATCCCTTTATAGTTTTCAGGCTTGCAACATATAAAACGAAAACTAAAAGGAAAACGCGAATTCAACTCCGAAGTGCAACACCCGCCAAATCAAGCAACCTGTCGTAGTTCATCAAACACGATCTGCGGTTG